>NZ_QHHV01000219.1:0-10349 GCF_003947245.1 Actinoplanes sp. ATCC 53533
CCGCAGCCGTGGCTGGGACAGCATCGCCCCGAATACCGCGTCGTCCTGGTGGGCGAAGGGGCGAAGCGGTCGGGTCGCCAGCACCGCGGACCGGATTCGCGGGATCGCCCAGCGCATCCACTCCGTCCACACGGCGGCAATGGCCCGACCGCTGTCGCCGCTGCCGTCGGACGTCGGCACCTTACAGCTGTCGACGTCATTGGCACGGATGAAGACCTCGAACAACCCGCGAGTGGGGGACTTAACGATGCACTCGAAGCCAGCGGGTGTCGATGTCGCGGCCACGACCGTGACCAGTTCCCCGTCGATGAGGATCCGGTCGTCTTTGGCGATGTCGACACTCACAGCTTGCCTTTCCTGCAGATCTTCACGAGCCGGTCGGAACGGGCTGGCGCCTCTGCGAAGCGGAGGTGCAGCCGCAGCCCGTGGTTCATGATCGTCACAAAGCTGCCGGAAGCCGGTCGGCGCCGACCACGAGTTCCGCAGCGATTGCGTTGGTGGAGTTGCGTGCAAGCTCCAGTCCCAGGTCGTGCGCGTTGCGTAGGGTTCGGGTGAACTCTGACAGCTTCCGGAACGCCTCACCGTACGCCCGCTGAATGTCGATTGGTATCAGCGGCACGCGCACACGGCGTAGGTCGACTCGGATGTCACCGACCAGGCTGGTGCCCATACGCTCGGCCTGTCTACTGCCGTCGCTGCTCGACAGATAGCCGGCGAGGAACCAGGGGTCGAGGATCGTCGGGTCGATGCGTAGTACATAGACACTCGACGACGGGTACGCGCCCGTGTCGTCATCGCTGGCGACTCGGGCGGCGAGATGGCGCGCGACAACCGGGACGAGGACGTCGCCGCGGCGGATCGGTGGGTTGCGTACCTCGTCGCCGTCAACGTCCCCGACCGTCGTGGCCGGCCGGCCGGCCACGATGTCAGCTGCGTTGAGGATGCGTCCTCCGACCCTGGTCGCCGGCGGGGTTTCGTCCCCGCCTTGTGTACTGGGGTTGGAGAGTGCCCTGCGGATGAACACCGCGCCGGTCTTGGTAAGTTCGCCGAGCGCCACGGGGCGAACGTCTCGCGGGTCGATCTCTGGCAACGCAGCGGAGTCTGGTGGAGTCGGGCCAAGCGCATTCAGCAATCGGAGGAACTGTTCGCGTGCGGCGGCCAGTTCGTCGTCGGAAACGCCCTGCTGCGGGGCCAGTGGCAGATGCCGACGGGGAGTGACATCGACGTCCTCATCGAGGAGTTCCGGTAGCGGTACGGCGCGTGCGATCCCAGCATGCCCGGGGTAGCCGTCTGGGTCGGCCATGAAACCGGACCACGCCTGGATAACGGTCTCGCGTATCTGGGCCCAAGTCGCGGCTGCGTCCGTTCGTGTGGCGGATTCGCGGCCGGTGGTGTCGACCACGAGAAGTGGGGTCGGGGTTGAAGAGTCATTGGGGCGGCAGAGGATCCAGATCTGAAGCGCCAGAGAGTAGTGCGCGGCAAGGCCAGGGGGAAGTGAGATGACTGCGCGTAGCGCACTGCGAGTGAGCAGTTCTCGGCGGATTCGGCGTCCGGAGGGCCGGAACGCGGCGCCCGGTGGCATCAGGAGCACGATGGTACCTCCCGGGGCGACCTGGGCCAGTGTGCGCTGCACCCAGGCCAGGTCGGATTCCATCCGGGGCGGGATACCGTACTCCCAATCGGGGTCATGCATGAGTTCCTCGTAGCCCCAGTTACGTTCGGCAAACGGGGGGTTGGAGACAACGGCGCGGGCGCGGGCGCGGGGGTAGGCAGGTCGGCGGAGCGAGTCGTCGGCTCTGATGTCGAAGGTAACGGGGGTATCGCGGGAGGAGCGGAACGCTAGGCGCAACGCCGCGATCCTGGCGACTGAGGCGTTGAGTTCTTGGCCCTGCACGCGGTGGTACCCATAGGCGACCGCAGCCAGAAGCAATGTTCCGCCGCCACAGGCGAGATCGACGAAGGACCCGGATGGAGGGCCGGTCAACTCCACCATTAGTGCGGCGAGTTCTTGGGGCGTAGTGGCAAGTCCGCTGCGGCTGGGCGAATCGAGGAATCGGGTACTGAGGGATTCGAAGATGTCGCCGCCGTTGCGGTCGGCGCCGGCGGTGGCAATGTCGACCGCCACCGTGAGCAAGGTTGACAGTCGAGCGGAGTCCACTGGGGGTAGGTGGGCGACGAGGTCGGCCACCCCCGCACCCACCGCGCCGCCGCTGACGAAGGTATGTTCGGCGCGTGTCATGAGGTTCGACCATCCGGCCTCATCGGTCGGTACCACGGTGTCTGGGTACTCCCCTAGGTGCAGCAGGAGCATGCCGACCATGGCAACGGCGTCCTCCGGCGGTATCGCTCCACCGACAGAGTCGAACGCCTGCCAGAGACGTTCCTGCGGTGCGACACCGATGACCCTGCCCTGCCGCTTGAGCCACTCCTCCACCTGCGCGAGCGCAAAGCGTGGACTGCGGTCAGTGCCGCCAACCGGCTTAGGAAAGTCATCGTGCCGGCGGCGCCAGTTGCTGACAGCGGTCGGTTTCACACCGGCGATCCGGGCAATGTCAGCAGACGTAACCTCGACCTCATCTGTCGTCATTGCCCCTCCTTGTCACATCCTGTCCGACGGCTCACCTTGAGCTTGCGACCCATGATCACAGATGGCGGCGCCGAGGGTCAACCGCAATGGTTGACAGTATTCACACCATTACTCTCCTTGTGAGTGTCCGACTGAGCAGAGCTAGGCAGGGCTCTGCCTCTGTACCTGCCGAATATTGCGTCCGCGCTGGTCGGAGACGTTCTCGGCCTAGCCCGCTGGTCGCGGCGGCCCTCGTGCTGATCTATCTGGTATCCGTGTGGCTTGCAGTCAGTGCGGCGCGGCGCAGGGATTCCTAGCCAGGACGAGCTACCTGCTGCGGCGAGCGCGGCCCGCGTGGCAGCATGGGAAGTTCCCTACGCTGGCGCGGCGGCTATGGGCACTTGAACCGATGCTGGCTGGTGGGGCTCGGCCAGGCGTAGCGTCCGACGTAACTGGCGCGTACAGCGCTCAAACGGGGTGGCTGGTGGGGCCGTGGGTGTTCCGTGGGTGATCGGATGCCAGCGACCCTGGACGGATTCCATGCCTAGAATCTGGATTTCGGCCCCGAGCAACAGCAGTCTTGACGAACACAGTGGGTAACGACCGGTCTGACCTGCTGATACTCGGCCGCATCCTCCTGGATTTGCGGGCGAGAATCCGGACGAAAATGCTTTACGTTCAGTAGCGGGGACAAAGAGCGTGTCTGAGGATTAAAAGTCCTCAGCTCTGCCATTGAGCTAGCAGCCCGCGTCAGACAGGGTACCGGACCGAGGCAGAGTCAGCCGTCCGCTGGGGGCCCTTGCCGTCGCGGGATAGGCTGCGCGCCGTTTCTGCAGCTCAAGCCTCATTTGCGCATAGCAGATGGAGTGGGCGCGTGGCGGCGATTCACAGAAACGCCCCGCCGTACGCTCGCGCTCCGGGGGCCTCCGCGTGGCTACCGAACTACGTCACGCACTCCTCGGCAATCCATGGATGCCCCTGACTGTTGCGTGACATGATCCGTCACCGCCGGTCCGCCATGCTGATGCAGTTCGGTTGGTGCTGAACCAGTGCTCGACATCCGATCACCACCGGAGCACCATCAACGACCAGTTTGACGCCGACCAAGGTGAAAGGCTCTACGAACGCGAGCAAGGCGTATAGCCGTCGGCGCCAGCTGCACGGCACGAGTTATCCGTTCCAACTGGCGCTCAGGGCGGTCCAGATCGCTCGACTCGCGACTTCAGACGCCAGTGCGGGGTCGGCGAAGGTGATCACGTCGTCGATGACCTCCGCGAAGCCCTCGGGAAGCTTGGCAGCATCTGGTCCGAGGCGGCGTCGATAGGCGGTGTAGGCGCCCGCACGGACAACGCCGTAGTCGCCGATGACCTCAGCGAGCGGCCGAAGGGTGACATCGTGGTGCTTGGAGGTCGCGGCCAGGGCGGTGAGCAGGTCTGCCGCAGTGATGTCGTGACTGCGGGTGAGCGTCCAAATGTCGACGTAGTCGCGGACCCGGCTGTTGCCGGCGCCGAGCTCGACAGCGGTGCAGAGCTTCTCCGCCAGGACGACCGGTAGTGGGTACCCCAGGATCCTCAGGCGCGGATGGCCCTCGATCAGAGTGGGGTAGTCGACGATGGTCGGTGGCGGAGCAACCGGATCGCCGGTGCTGATATCCAGGCGCAGCTTCACGACTGCTCCGGCGACGGTCGCATCCATAGCAATCCGGACCCCGCCGTAGAGGTCTCCGTCGCGGATGGTGTTCGCCTTGGCGGTGTCGGTGCGGAACTCCACGCCGTCCTCGACCGGCGCGGGCAGTGCGGCGATATCGACGACCCGCTGAAGGACCGACGCCTCGTCGAGGTTCAGGTTGCGGGCGAGGAAGTCAGCGTCGACGGTGGCGCGGCGGGCGTCCCAGGCGGCCAGCAGCATTCCGCCCTTGAGGACGAACCGGTCCGCGTACCCACTGGCCTCCAGGCGGGCGAGGAACCGCTCAAGAACGTAGATGACCATCAGCATCTGAGTCTGGCGTTCCTGTCGGCGGGCCAGATTCTGCAGGTCCAGATATGCGCGGCCACCTGCGTCGGCGCGGGTGGTTCGAGTCACGACACCTCCCTTACGATGCGGTCAGAACGTCGACCGCGGCCCGGACCGGCCCGAGCACATCCAGTGCCTTCGCGTACGTCAGGAGATCCGCGACCCGGGAGTCACGTCGGGCCAGGTAACGGCGCAGGGCGACGTGCGCAACCGACTCTCCGAGCTTGTGCCGCATTCGCATCAGGTCGACGACGGTCCGGCCCGACGAGTAGATCCTCGCCCACTCCCCCGGCGCCACTTCGACCGTATCCAGACCCAACTCGAACGTCAGCGGGTCCCAGACGAACACCTCGACCGGCGGGTGGTCGAGCTTCGGCGGCCACGTCCGGCGCGGTACGGCGATCTGGACCGCCATGGGGATCTCGTCGGTCAAGTCGTGCACCGCTGCCGCCGACAGCAGGCACACCACTGCCCGCGGAGCCCGGAGCGAGACTGCCAGCAGGTCCGGGTACGCCGCCGCCGGCGCGTCCGCCCGACGAAACACCCCCCGGGAGAGTTCGACGAGTTCTCCATCGTCTCGGGCCGCGTAGAGGTCACGTGGGTGCACACCCGCAGTCCGTGCCTGCCCCGTCGTGAAGGTCGACGGAAGCTCTGGCAACCTCCTCATGGATAGAAGGCTAGACTTCTTGCCTCCAGGTGACAAGTTATCTATCCAAGTGATCCCCCGGCGGGGCAGGTGGCGATCAAGGGAGCGACCGGGGCGACGTACACCGTCCCGGCCGCCCTGCGTGGCAAGCGGCTGACCGTGACCGCCAAGCGTCCGGCGTACCAGAACACCGCCCGGCAGTCTGCCGCGGTAACGATCGGCTGGGGAATCGCGCCGAAGGCGACGAAGACCCCGAAGATCACCGGTACGGTGCGCGCGGGCCGGACGGTGCGGGCGTCGGTGGGTGCCTGGTCGCCCAAGGCGGGTGCCTACCGGTACGAGTGGCGGCTCAACGGCAAGGTGATCAAGGGTGCCGCGGCGGCCACGCTGAAGATCAAGAAGTCCTGGGCCGGCAAGAGACTCACCGTGGTCGTGACCGCGAAGCGGGCCGGCCACCTGGACGGCCGCGCCGCCGGTGCCACCGTCAAGATTAAGCGGTAACGGCTTCGGATTTGTTCTTCATCGGCGCCTGACCGTGTCGATAGATCCCGGGGGAGGGCTGCCGATATGACCGGGTCGTCGGACGGACGCGCGGAGCTGGTCGCTGCGCTGACCGCCATCGAGGATCAGTTCGCGTGGGTCGACCTGGGCTCCCTGCAGGACGCCGTGGATCTCGAGGAGAGCGCCAACGCCCTCGGCGAGGAGGAACTGGCCGTCCGCGCCCGCATCTGCCAGGCCAAGATGTGGATGCGGATGGGCGAGGTCGCCGCGACGGCCCGCCGGGTCCGGGAGATCCAGCACTGGGGCGTCGTGCACGGCTCGGCCATGGTGCAGGCCCGCGCCCACCTGCTGTGGGCGAACGTGCACCGGCACCTGGGTGACCTCGCCGCCGCGCTCGAACACTCGTTGCTGGCCGTCGAACTGCTCGACGACACCGCGACGCCGAGCACGCAGATCTGGCACCGCGCCAAGCTCGCCGACGCGCTGGGCCAGGTCAACTCCATGGACGAGGCCCGGCTGCACTACCAGCAGTCCGAAGATCTCGCGACCACCCATCAGCTCGCCTGGCTCCGGATGGCCGTCCTCAACAACTGGGCTTACATGGAGCTGACCTGTGGTTTCGCCGAGGCTGTCCGCCAGGTCGCGGAGCGGCTGCAGGCGGTCGCCGCGGCCAACGGCTTCGAGCTCGACGGCGCGGATCTGGACACCATCGCCAACATCCAGGTGGCCAACGGGCAGTTCACCGCAGCCGAGCGGACCATCGAGCGGGCCATCGCCCGCGACGAGGGCAGCGGCGCCGAGGAGGCTGACTCCCACGCCGAATACCTGCTCACCCTGACGGCGGCCCAGCGCGGTCAGGGCGCGGGCGATCGAGCGCAGGCCAGCCTCGACGAGTGCCGCGCGCTCTGCGTCGAGCGCGAGCTGGGCGAGATCCTGGTACGGGTACAGCAGGCGCAAGCCGACCTCTACGCCGACCGGGGCGAGTTCGCCGCCGCGTTCGAGACACATCGGGAGTTCTTCGCCGCGTACCACCGGCTGCACTCGTCGCAGCGGGAAGCGCAGGCCCGCAACCGGCACGCGATGTTCGAGACCACCGAGGCCCGCCAGGACGCCGAACGGTTCCGCGAGCAGGCCCGCCGCGATCCGCTGACCGGCCTGCGCAACCGCCGCTACGTCGACGAGCAGTTGCCGCTGCTGATCGGCGAAACCGGCCGGCCGCTGGCCGTGGCGATCGTCGACCTCGACCACTTCAAACGGATCAACGACCTGTTCTCCCACCACACCGGCGACCGGGTGCTCGTCCGGGTCGCCGAGTTGCTCGAGGCCGAGCTGACCGCCGCGGCCCCGGCCGGCTTCGTCGCCCGGCTGGGTGGCGAGGAGTTTCTGGTGGTGCTGCCCGGAATCAGCGCGTCCGCCGCCGCCGAACACCTGGACCGGATCAGGAAGACCCTCCGGGATCACGACTGGCGGACCACGGCGAACGGGCTGTCGGTCACCGTCAGCATCGGCGTCGCCGAGGCCACCACGCGGACGACCCAGGCCGAGCTGCTGGCTTGCGCCGACCGGCACCTCTACACCGCGAAACGCGGCGGACGCGACCAGGTCGTCCTGAACGGCGACCGCGTCTCGACGAGCGTCGCCGCGTAGTCCGCTGCGCATAGACCTTCGACGAAAACGGCCCGGCCGTCGGGGCCGTACCCGCGGGAGTGGGTTTCTCCCCCGCCGGTGCGGCCCCGCTCGGTCGGGCCGTTCAGGTCAGCGAGCTGTTACTGCGCCGCCTGGGCGGTGGCCATGCGGGACTGGGCCTGCAGCACGGCCTTGGCCGATTCCGCCGCCTCGGTCGCGACCGAGGCACCAGCAGCCGCAGTGGGCTCCACGGGGCGCTCGCAGTTCACCTTCGTGCCGGCGTTCATCACCAGGCAGAAGTCGCCCGGCGCGGTGTTGGCGCCGCCGTCGACCCGGTCGAGGGCCGCGTTGCTGCCGACCTGCTCGCCGGTGACCTCCGAGATGTACTCGCCGAGGAGCACGTCGTTGCCGACGCCGCCGGCGATCTTGTCGTTGCCGGCCTTGCCGAACACGGTGTCGTCGCCGGCGCCGCCGGTGATCCCGTCGTTGCCCGCCTCGCCGGAGATGATGTCGTTGTCGGCATCGCCGGCGAGCACGTCGTTGCCGGCCTCGCCGAGGATGATGTCGCGACCGGCCCCGCCGGAGATCTGGTCGTTGCCCGCGCCGCCCAGGATATCGTCCTTGCCCGCGTCGCCGGAGATGGAGTCGGCGTCGGCATCGCCGGTGATCTGGTCGTCGCCCGCGCCGCCGACCAGCCGGTCCTTGCCGGAGCCACCGAAGATGGTGTCGACGCCCGCGTCGCCGAAGACCTTGTCGACGCCCGAGCTGGCCTCGATGTGGTCGTTACCGACGCCCCCGCCGATGTAGTCGTTGCCGGAGCCGCCGAAGATCGAGTCGTTGCCCGCCTTGCCGTACAGCTTGTCGTTGCCGGAGCTGCCCTGCAGCTGGTCCCGGCCGGAGCCACCGGTCAGCGTGTCGTTGCCGGAGCCGCCGTCCACCAGCAGGTAGACCGAGGTCTTGTTGGTGACCGAGTCGTTCTTGTCGCCGAGGGCGGCGCTGATCTTCGTCGTCTTCTTCGACGTCTTGCACTTGACCTTGGTCTTGTCGCCCTTGACCGCCTTGCAGCCCTTGCCGGCCTTGATGGCCACCTTGTCGTTCAGGGTGACCGTGCGGCCCGAGATGGTGATGACCAGACCATTGCTCTTACCCAGCAGGGCGTTGAACTGGACGGTGGACGAGCCGACCACCTTCGCGAGGCCGGCCGACGCCGCCTGCGCGGGCATCGCGAACAACGCGGTGGAAGCGACCGCGGCAGCGGTGCAGCCGATGCCGGCCAGCGCCTTGCGACTAAAAAGGAACATGCAGAAAAACCCCCGTGTTGGGCCGACTGATTGGTGATCGGTCGCGACTATACGTGAAGCACGCTCGCGCCGGGGCGAGCGGTGGGCTGCGAAACAACCCTTCCTGAAATGTCGGTGGTAAACGCCGGGCTCCCGGCCGATCGACGAGCTGGCTCAACGGGGAAAGTCCCGCATAAATCCACTGTGGCCATAATTACGGCCGCTCTACTCATTTCGGAAACCTGAGCTGGAACGTCCGCAGCCGCGCCACGGCCGCCTCACTTCGGTGGGACCGGCAGGGCATGCATCGTGAACGGCGACTGTCGCCCGGCAGCGACCCGCAGGCCGGCACCGCCGATGTCGTTCACGGAGTAGAGCAACGGTTGCGAGTTGTTGTCCCGCACCACGTAACCCCACGTCTGACCGCCGGAGCCAGTCCAGCTGAACGCCGTCGGATCGGTGACGATGGGCCGGGACGCGATCGTCTGCCAGGAGCCCCACTCGCCGCTCAGCTGGCCGGTTTCGAACACGGCGTGGATCTGATCGTCGGCACCACGCGCCACCACGCCGGTCCGTCCCCGCACCGGGTCCAGGACGGCGGACGGCGGACCGGCGGCCGCGAAATCGCCCACGGGCGACCACTCCGCCGGCCACGTCCCGTCGTCCTTCTGTGCCTTGCTGACGATGACACCGTCCGCGCCGCGGGAGAACACCCGCACCCAGTAGCCGGGATACACCACGGCCGAAACGTTTCCGTTCAAACCGGAACCACCGAGGTTGACCGTCGAGCTCATCGTTCCGTCTTCGTACGTGGCCGTCAGCATCGTGCCCGCCGTCGTGATCGCGAAGATCCGCAGGCTGTCGCGAAGCGCAACCACCGTCGGTGTGCCCACGATCCCGGTGAACCCGATCAGCGAACCGTCACTGGCTCGCCACGCGCCGTACGGCACGTTCTTGCCGTCCTGCGGCAGCTGCCACAACCTGCCGTTGAGGTTGCAGAAGACCACCAACTGGCCGTTTGTCGGCATTCGGCCGATCGCCGGCTGTGCCGGCAATGCGCCGCCGACATCCTCGAACGCGCCGAAGGTCGCCGCCCCCTTGGCGGTTTGAGTACCCAACCAGAGGTCGCCGTCCGCCTGGTTGCGGGCGATGACCTCCATCTTGCCGTCGCCCTGGACCCCCAGCCGCGGCTCGCCCACGTAACGCTCCCCGTTGGGCGTCGACCACTGCAGTGACATGACACTGTCCGGATTGGACTGGTGACCGATCTTGAGGCTGCCGAGGTCGTCGGTATAGGAATAGGTCAGCGGGGCCAGCGCCGTGTCGTTCGCGGAGCCCTGCATAGCGACAATCGCCTGGTTCCGGGTCGCCGGCTGCGGAACCGCGTTCGGCGAAGCAGTGGGCGGATAGGTGAACTGATCGGTCAGGTCGGTCGCCGAGGTTCCGCAGGTCTTTTGGATCAGCGGCGCGTTGTTCTGCGTGTTGTCGGGAGCGATGCTCAGACACAGCCGGCTGCTCTCCGCCACAATTCGAAACGTCGGCTTGCCGGGGACCGAACGGAATCGCCACTGGTCGTTCGTCCCCGCCGCGGTGCACGGATGATGCACGATCGGAGTGTTGGCCGTCATCAGATTGTTCTTGACGGTGACGCAGCCATCTATCACCCGGGTAGCGGGATTGAACCGCCCGATATGGTACGTACCGTCATTCAACGGGA
>NZ_QHHV01000021.1:0-106309 GCF_003947245.1 Actinoplanes sp. ATCC 53533
ATCTGGGTCCTCACCTACCAATGGGGCCCATCGCCCTTCATGTACCGCACCTCGAACGACCCCACCAACCCCAACGGCTGGTCCGCGGCACAACCACTGTTCACCGGCAGCATCACCGGCTCCGGCACCGGACCCATCGACCAGACGATCATCGGCGACGGCACCACCATGTACCTCTTCTTCGCCGGCGACAACGGCAAAATCTACCGAGCCGGCATGCCCATCGGAAACTTCCCCGGAAACTTCGGCGCCACCTACACCACGATCATGACCGACACCACCAACAACCTCTTCGAAGCACCCCAGGTCTACAAAGTCCAAGGCCAAAACCAATACCTCATGATCGTCGAAGCCATCGGCGCCAACGGCCGCTACTTCCGCTCCTTCACCGCCACCAGCCTCGGCGGCACCTGGACCCCCCAAGCCGCCACCGAGAGCAACCCCTTCGCCGGCAAAGCCAACAGCGGCGCCACCTGGACCAACGACATCAGCCACGGCGAACTCATCCGCACCACCGCCGACCAGACCATGACCATCGACCCCTGCAACCTGCAACTGCTCTACCAAGGACGCGCCCCCAACTCCGGCGGCGACTACGGCCTGCTGCCCTACCGCCCAGGCCTACTCACCCGCCAACGCTGACCACCACGACACCACCCCACCGACCCGGCGGGCTCGGCACCAGACCGAGCCCGCCGCGCCGTTCCACGCGTGACCGACGCCGGGTACGAGCCTTGCGCGAACCCGCCGGCAACGACCGGAGAACAGGCGCGGGCCGCCGCCCCGAGGCTCAGGCCTTGACGAGCGCGGCCGCCAGCTCGGCCGGCCGGGTGAAGAGGGCCTCGTGGCTGCCGGGCGTCTCGATGACCGGCACGTTGCCCAGGCGCTGCGGGAAGCGCGGCGCCCAGGCCCATTCGCCGGGCGGCAGCGCCAGGTCTTCGGTACAGAGCACATAGCTGGCCGGGACGCCCAGCGCCAGCGGATCGACGGACGCGACGGTCTCGGTGAAGTACTGCATCGGCTGCGGGGTCAGCAGGCCGTGGACCAGGCGCTGCAGGCCCTCGTCCGCGTCCTGCATGAAGGCCGACGTGAACACCTCGTACGGGAAGATCACGCTGTTGTTCCCCGAGGCCGCGGCCACCTGGGTGAACATCTCGGCGTAGTGCGGCGGTACGTCGCCGAGCAGCGGAACCCCCTCGGCCGGGACGAAGGCGCTCCAATAGACCAGCTTGCGCAGCCGCGGGGCGAGCCGGTGCGCCGCCCCGGTCATCGGATACCCGCCCCAGCTGTGCGCGACCATGGTGACGTCGACCAGATCGTGGCGCTCGACCAGGTCGACCACGAAGTCGGCGACGTCGGCCAGGCTGTGCCGCCGGGGGTCGTCACCGTCGGCGAGACCGGGCAGGGTGGGGGTGAGCACCCGATGGCCGGCGGACCGCAGCTGCTCGGCGAGCGGCCGCCAACTCCAGCCCCCGTGGCAGGCGCCGGCGATGAGAACGAAGGTTTCTGACATGGCGTCTCCTTGGGTGCTGGGATGCTGCCGGCGTGAGCGGCCGGAGGATCCCTATGATGATGAGACTGTTCTGCAACGGGCGTCAAGAATCTGAAACATTTCGTGCTGACGAGGGGTGTCGATGAAGGCGCGGTCCCTGGTTTTCGACCTGTTTGGCGACTACCTGCGCTACCACGGCGGCGAGGTGCGGCTACGCACCCTGATCACGCTGATGGAGGGCTTCGACGTGCCCGAACCGACCGTGCGGGTGGTGGTCGCCCGATTGCGCAAGGAGGGCTGGCTGGAGACCCGCCGAGACGGCCGGGAGACCGTCTACACCCTCACGGACGCGGCGTGGCGACTGCTGGACGAGGGGCATACCCGGATCTTCGCTCGCGCCACCGGACCGTGGGACGGGCAGTGGCACATGATCATCTTTTCGGTACCGGAGACCGATCGGGCGCTGCGTGAGCAGCTGCGCAAGCGCCTGACCTGGCTCGGATTCGGCCCGCTGGCGTCGGGGGTGTGGTTCTGCCCGCACGACCGGGTGGCGGACGTCCGGGCCGGCTTCGCCGACCAGCCCGCCGTGCGGATCGATGCGTTCAGCGCCCGCTCGGAAGGGCTCGCCGCGGATCGCGACATGGCCGGCCGCGCCTGGGACCTGGCCACCCTCGACCGGGAGTACACCGAGCTGCTGCAGCGCTATCAGCCGCGGCTGGCTCGATACCGGGACGGCGAGCTGGACGGGCGGCAGGCGCTGGTGGAGCGGGTCCGCTTGATCCACGACTACCGGCTGTTCCCGTTCCGCGATCCCGATCTGCCCCCCGAGCTGCTGCCCGAGGGCTGGTCGGGGCGGGCCGCGCACGAGGTCTTCCTCCAGGCGCACGGGTTGCTGCGGGCGCCGGCGGAGGCCTACGTCGACGGGTTGCTGGCCGGCAACGGCGCCACCACCGATCCTGATGTTTCGAATGCTGGACGGCCGTAGCTCATCTGTTATATGTTCGCCACAACGATGAGCGACGGAGGGCTGACGGCATGCGTATCGCGGTGGTGGGCGGCGGACCGGGCGGCCTGTTCTTCGCCACGCTGATCCGGCGGGCTGATCCGGCGGTCGAGGTGACGGTGTTCGAGCGCAACCGGGCCGACGACTCGTTCGGCTTCGGGGTGGTCTTCTCCGACCGCACCCTGGCCGGCATCCATGAGGCGGACCCGGTGCTCCGCGAGGCGCTGGCGGCGCATGGCCGGCACTGGGAGGACATCGAGGTTTGGCTCAAGGGCGAACGGATCCGCTGCGGCGGCAACGGGATGGCCGCGATCGCCCGGCGCACCCTGCTGGCGCTGATGCAGGCCCGGGCCGAACAATCCGGCGCCGAGCTGCGCTTCCGCACCGAGGTCGGCCTCGCCGACCTGTCGGGCTACGACCTCGTCGTGGCCGCCGACGGGGCCGGCTCGCGGATCCGGGAACGGCTCACCGCGCGGTTGGACTCGACGGTGCGGACGGCCGGCGCCAAGTTCATCTGGTTCGGCACGGACTACCTGTTCGACGGTCTCACCTTCATTCACGAGCGAGGCCCGGACGGGGTGTTCGCCGTGCACGGTTATCCGATCAGCGCGGACACGAGCACCTTCATCGTGGAGTGCGACGAGGCGTCGTGGCGAACCGCCGGACTTGACGCATTCGACACGACGCAACCGCCCGGGCCGAGCGACCTCGCCACCAAGTCGTACCTGGAAAAGCTGTTCGCCGATCGGATCGACGGCCACCAGCTGCTGGTGAACAACTCGCGCTGGGGCAACTTCCGCACCCGGCGCACGCGGCGGTGGTACACCTTCGAGCCGGCGCCCGTCGCGCTGCTCGGCGACGCGGTGCACACCGCGCACTTCTCGGTCGGTTCCGGCACCAAGATGGCGATGGAGGACGCGATCGCACTCAGCAGGACGCTCGTCGAGCACGGGTACGACCTGAGTTCGGCGCTGCCCGCGTACGAGGCGGCGGCCCAGCCGTCGGTCGTCGCCATCCAGGACGCGGCACGGCCCAGCCTGAGCTGGTGGGAACGGTTCGGTCAGTACCACGACGCGTTCGAGCCGTGGCAGTTCGCGTACCACTTCCTGACCCGCAGCATCACCGACGCCCGGCTGGCCCGGCGGGCGCCGGACTTCGTGCGGGCCACGCACGAGGAATGGCGCGTCGCTCACGGGGCCGAGCCACTGGCGGGCCGGACCGTGGTGGTCACCGGGCACGGCGCGTACGCCACGGCGGAGCTGCCCGATACGGAGCTGACGCTGCTTCCCCACGCCGATCCCGGGCGGCCGCGCTGGGGCGCGTGGCTGGCCGCACCGGAGGACGAAGCCGGGCTCGCCGCCGCCGAGGCCACCCTCGCCCGGCTGATCGAGTCGGGCCCGGCCCTCGTCGCGGTGCACGGCGGCACCCGGTTCACGCGTTCGCTGCTCACCGAGCACGTCCGATTGCGGCACCGGCTGCCCGCCCTGCTGGTCGACGACGGCCTGGATCGCGACCAGGCGACCACCGCCGTGCTGTCCGGCCGGACCGATCTGGTCGGGGGCCGGTCCGAGGCCGTCGCGTCCTGGAAGGTGTCGCCGTGACCGCCGTGCTGCCCACCGCGGTGCCCGGCGGTCTGGGCGACGGGTCCCTCGACCCGCTGTTCGCGCCGCGTGGCGTGGCGGTGGTCGGGGCGTCGCGCAACCCGGCGAAGCTCGGTGCCGCGCTGGCCCGGTCACTGCGGGGATTCCCCGGGCGTGTCGCGCTGGTCAATGCCCGCGACCCGGAACCGGCCGCCGGGATCTACGCCACGATCAAGGATGCGTCCGCGCATGGTCCGGTCGACCTGGCGATGATCTGCCTGCCCGCGCCGGGCTGTGCCGCCGCTCTCGCCGAGGCCGCCGCGGCCGGTGCCCGGGCCGCGATCATCTACGGCGGTGGCTTCGCCGAGGCCGGTCCCGACGGTGCGGGTTACCAACATGAGCTCGCCGCGGTCGCGGCGGGCACCGGCATCCGGCTGCTCGGGCCGAACACCTCCGGCTTCCTCGCCCCGGGACACGGGCTGACGGCCAGCTTCGTCCCCGGCGCCGGCACGGTGCCCGCCGGCCGGGTCGCCGTGGTCGCCGCGAGCGGCGGCGTCAACCACGCGCTCGCCTTCCTCCTGACCGAGGCCGGGCACGGCGTCAGCCTCGCGGTCGGGCTGGGCAACGCCGTCGACATCACCGCCGCGGACGTGCTCGACCACCTCGCCCGCCGGCCGGAGACCCGCGCGGTCGCGCTGCACATCGAGTCGGTCGCGGACGGGCGCCGGCTGGTCGAGGCGGTCGCCCGGCTCGTGCCCACCGTGGCTGTCGTCGCGCTCGTGGTCGGGCGCAACGAGGTCAGTGCGTTCGCCGCGTCGCACACCGGTGCCCTCGCCACGTCGTGGCGCACCACCCGGGCCGCGCTGGCGCAGGCGGGGGCGGTGCTGGTCGACGACGAGCGTGCACTCGTGGACGCGGTCGGCGCGCTGTCGCTGATCCGGCTGCGTCCCGCCGCCGACCCGGGCGTCGGCGTGGTCACCGCCCAGGCCGGTCCGGGGCTGTTGCTGCTGGACGAGTTGCGTGGGGCGGCGGCGCCGGTGCCGGAGCTGGCCGCCGAGACCAGGAGAGTGCTGGCCACGCTGCTGCCCCCGCTGACGTACCAGCGCAACCCGGTGGACACCGGGCGACCCGGGCCCGGGTTCGCTGCCGTGCTCGCCGCGGTCGCGGCCGACCCCGGCGTGGACGTGGTCGCCGCGTACGCCCTCGCCGAGCCTGACGCGTTCGACCTGGTCGCGGCGGTTGAGGAAGGCACCGCACGGGCGGGAACGCCGCTGGTTGCCGGGGTCGGCGGCGTCGGGCCCGAGGTTCGGCGCATCCGCCGGGCGCTCCTCGAACGGGGCGTACCGGTCGCGCCCGATCCCACCGGGGTGGCCGCCATGATCGGCGCGCTGCTCGCCGACGCTCGCGCGGGCCGCCGCACGCCGATGCCGGCCGCCGCCGGCCGGGCGCCGCTCGTCGGCGCCGGCCCGTGGGACGAAGACCAGGCCAAGGCCCTGTTGGAGCGGCTCGGGGTGGCGACGATGCCGCGCCGGGCGTGCGCCGGCCGGGCCGAGGCCCGCCGAGCGCTCGCCGAGCTGCCCGGCCCGGTCGCGGTCAAGCTGCTCGACGCGAGCGTGCTCCACAAGACCGAGATCGGCGGGGTACGGCTCGGGGTGACCACCCCCGACCAGCTCGAGGCCGCCCTCGACGCGCTCGAAGCCGCCGGCGCCCGGCGCTTCCTGGTGGAGTCGATGGCCCCGCCCGGCGTCGATCTCGTGGTCGGTTCCCGCCGCGACCCGGTCTTCGGCCCCGTGGTGCTCTGCGGGCTCGGCGGTACGACGGCGGAGGCGCTGGCCGACGTGTCCCTGCGGCTCGCACCGCTGACCAGCGCGCAGGCCGGTGCCATGCCCCGCGAACTAGCCGGCCGTACGCTGCTCGAAGGCTGGCGGGGCGGGCCGGTTCTCGACCCGGACGCCTTCGCCGCCGTCGTGGTCGCCCTCGGCGACCTGCTGTACGCCAACCCTCAGCTGACCGAGATCGAGATCAACCCGCTGCGGCTGACCGCCCGGGGCCTGCTCGCCCTGGACGCCGTCGCGGTCGCGAGCGAACCGGAGGTGCCCGTTGGCCACGTCAGTGAGTGACGGCGTTGTGGGATGGCCGGACGAGGAGGTCACCCGCTATGTCGCGGCCGGATACTGGGCCGGGCAGCCGCTGGGCGAGCTGGTGCGCGCCGCCGGCGACCGGAGTCCCACGGCGCCGGCCCTGGTCGACGGGCCGGTGCGGTTCACGTACGCCGAACTGCTCGACCGGATGGACGCCGCCGCCGGGCGCCTGCTCGACCTCGGCCTGGCCGCCGGGGACCGGATCGTCGTTCAACTGCCCAACGGTTGGGAGTTCGTCGTCCTGCTCGGCGCCTGCCTGCGCGCCGGCATCGTGCCGGTGATGGCCCTGCCCGGGCACCGCCGCACCGAGCTGGGCTACCTCGTCCGGCATTCCGAGGCGGTCGCGATCGCCGTGCCCGACCGGCTGCGCGACTTCGACCACCAGCGGCTCGGGCACGAGCTGGCAGGCGAGGCAGCCGGACCGTGGACCGTGCTGGTCGCCGGCGACCTGATCACCCCGGGCAGCATCGACCTGCGCGCGGTGTGCGCCCCCGCCGCCGACCCGGCTGCGGCGCGTGCCCGGCAGGAAGCCCGCCGGCCGGGCAGCCGGGACGTCGCCGTGTTCCTGCTCTCCGGCGGCACCACCGGTCTGCCGAAGCTGATCGCCCGCACCCACGACGACTACGCGTACAACGCCCGGGCCAGCGCCGAGGTCAGCGGTGTCGACGCCCGGACCGTCTACCTGGTGAGCCTGCCGGCGGGACACAACTTCCCGCTGGCCTGCCCGGGGATCCTCGGTGCGCTGCTCGCCGGCGGCACCGTGGTCATGCTCCCCTCCCCCGAGCCGGCCCGGGCCTTCGCCACGATCGCCGCGGCGGGGGTCACCCACACCGCGGTGGTGCCCGCCGTCGCCGGGCGGTGGCTGGAATACGCCGCGGAGCACGGCGCGGCCGAGCTCGCTACGCTGGCTGTCCTCCAGGTCGGTGGGGCGCGCCTCGCCGACGAGCTGGCCCGCCGGGTGCGCCCGGTCCTCGGCACGCGGTTGCAGCAGGTCTTCGGGATGGCCGAAGGGCTGCTGAACTACACCCGGCTGGACGACCCCGAAGAGATCATCTGCACCACCCAGGGGCGTCCCATGTGCCCGGACGACGAGGTGCGCCTCGTCGACGAGTTCGACCAGGAAGTGCCGGACGGGCAGCCCGGCTCGCTGCTGACCCGGGGGCCGTACACGCCCCGGGGCTACTACCGCGCTCCCGAGCAGAACGCCCGCGCGTTCACCGCCGACGGTTGGTATCGCAGCGGCGACATCTGCCGGCTCACTCCCGACGGCAATCTCGTGGTCGAGGGGCGCGACAAGGACATGATCAATCGCGCCGGCGAGAAGATCTCCGCCGAGGAGGTCGAGAACCTCGTCTACCAGCTACCCGACATCAGCCAGGTCGCCGCCGTCGCGATGCCCGATCCGAAGCTGGGCGAGCGGGTGTGCGTCTACGTGGTGCCGCAACCGGGCCGGACGGTGACCCTCGACCAGATCCGGGCCGGCCTGGAAGCGATGGAGATCGCAAGTTTCAAGCTGCCCGAGCGGCTCCTGCTCGTCGACGAGCTGCCGAGCACCAAGGTCGGCAAGGTGGACAAGAAGGCGCTGCGCGCCGACGTCGCCGCGCGCCCAGCGCCCTGACGCCGGCTGTTCAACGGGGGTCAGGGCAGGCGGACGGTGAAGAGGGTGCCCCGGCCCGGCTGGCTCGCGACGTCGATGGTGCCGCCGTGCGCCTCGGTCAGGTGCCGGGCGATCGCCAGGCCCAGGCCGCTGCCGCCGGTCGAGCGGCTGCGGGACTGGTCCGCCCGCCAGAAACGGTCGAAGATCCTGGGCAGGTGCTCGGCCGGGATGCCGGTGCCCGTGTCTCGTACTGTGATCGTCGTGTCGTGTGCGGCGACGGTGACCGTGCCGCCCGCCGGGGTGTAGCGAATCGCGTTCGAGACCAGGTTGCCGACCAGCTGGCGCAGGCGCACCTGGTCGGCGGGCACGACCGGGTCGTGCGGGATGTCGAGTCGCAGGTCGACGCCGGCCGCGTGGGCGGCGCCGCGGTGGCTGTCCACCACCTGGGTCAGCACGTCGCGGACGTACGTCGGCTCGGGGTGGACGCGCAGCGTGCCCGCGTCCGCGGCGGCCAGGTCGCGCAGGTCGTCGATGATGTGCTGGAGCAGGATCACCTCCTCGTGCAGGAGTGCGACCAGCTGGGCGTCGGTCGGGGTGAGGTCGTCCTGGGCGGCTTCCAGCCAGATGCGGATGTTGCTGAGCGGGCTGCGCAGCTCGTGCGCGACGTCGTTGACCATGGCCCGGCGCTGGGCGTCGGCCCGCTCCCGGTGGCCGGCCGAGTCCTGCAGGGCCCGGGCCAGGTGACCGATCTCGTCCTTGGTGGACACCACCGCCGGGGTGTGCCGGGTGGCGGACTCGGTGAGCACCCGCAGCGGCCGGACCAGCCGACGGCCGGCCAGCACGGTAACCGCGATGGTGACGAGCAGGATGGCGCCGGTCACGATGACGATCCGGACGGTGTTGCCGGTGGACAGGGTGAAGGTGGTCCGGTCGACACCGGTCCCCGCGTCGGTGACGAACAGCAAGGCGCGCGGGGCCACGTACGCCTGCAGTTGGGTCCGTCGTTCTTTCTCCACGCAGACGCGGGTGGCCTGGTCGGTGGCGGTGACGGCGACCAGTGCCTCCCCCGTGAGCTTGAGGACCGTGTCCGAGCCGGGCACCTTGGTCACCGGCACCGAGCTCAGGTAGGCGGTGAAGTCGGGGCGGATCTGCAGTTGGTCCGCGCGTCCGCCGAGCTTGAGGCATTGGGCGGTCAGCGTGCTCAGCGTTCGCAGGGCCTTCTGCTCGGTCCTGCTGACCACGGCCGGGAGCTGTTGGCGGCAGATGTTGGCGAAGCCGCCGCGGTCGGGGCTGGTCAGGATGACCTGCGGGCGGCCGTTCGGCTCCTGCCTGATCGTGCCGTCGAAGCCGACCTTGCGCAGGCAGGTCAGTTCCTCGTCGGCGATGGCGCGCAGGGCCGGGCGTTCGGCCGGCGGGACGAGGTACGGCCCGACCGCCCGGGCGTCGATGCTGTCGATGCTTCCGGTCAGGTCGAGGTCCAGATTGAGCGGGTCCACCACGGCGGACGGCCGCGCGGCGCGCAGCGAGGGTCCGGTGCCGGACTCGGCGATCACCGAGCGCTCCTCGGTCATCAGCGTGATCCGGCGGCCCAGCTTCGTGGCCCGCGCGTCGATCAGGGCCGGGGCGCCGGACCAGTCCGGGTGGGTGGCGGCGTAGGCGATCAGCATGTCGTACACGCCCTTGTCGTCGTCGAGCGCGCGGCCCTGTTCCTGGCTGACCGCCCGGGTGGCGGTGCTGGCGGCGAGCCACGCGGTGGCCGTGATCGACGCGACGGCGATCAGGATCGACGTGGCCAGCAGCCGGGTTATCAGGCTGTGCCGCACCGGCACCCGACTGCTCACGCCGCGCTCGCTCACGCCGCGGCCAGTTTGTAGCCGACGCCGTGGACGGTGAGCAGTTGGACCGGACGCCGGGAGTCGGCCTCGATCTTGCGGCGCAGGTTCGCCACGTGGACGTCGATGGTGCGCTCGGTCGAGCTCCGGTCGATGCCCCGGGTGTGGTGCAGCAGCTGGGCCCGGGTGAAGACCCGGTCCGGTTGCTCCGACATCGCGGCCAGGATCGCGAACTCTCCGCGCGTGCACTCGATCCGGACGCCGTCGAGGGTGACGTGATGGCCGGCCAGGTCGATGCCGATCCGCCCGATCTGCCGGGTGCGGCGCCCGGCGAGGCCCGGTGTGCCCCGCGATGAACGTCGCAGCAGCGTGCGGATCCGGGCCATCAGCTCGCGCGGGCTGAACGGCTTGGTCAGATAGTCGTCGGCCCCGAGCTCCAGCCCGACCAGCAGGTCGTCCTCGGTGCTGCGGGCGGTCAGCATCAGGATCAGGACGTCCGACTCGCGCCGAAGGGTCCGGCACACCTGCAGGCCGTCGAGCCCCGGCATCATCACGTCGAGGATCAGCAGGTCGGGCCGCAGCCGGCGGGCGGTGTCGAGCGCCGCCTGCCCGTCATGCACCACCACGGCCTCGTGGCCGTCCGCGACGAGGTACCGGCGGATGCCCTCCGCGTGCCGCGGATCGTCGTCTGCGACCATGACCTGTGCACACATGACGGCGATGATAGGTCGGCCCGGCGAGAGCGCGGTCGATCTCCGGAAGACCTGACAATTACCTAATACTTCTTGTCGGCGGCGATCTCACGCTGGCACTGGTCGGTCGCCTCCATCATCTTGGCGACGTCGCCATTCTTGTCAATGTCCTTCCTCTTCAGGCACTGGTCCACGGCATGGTCGAAGTCGGCGGCCTCCGGGTTGGCCGGATCGATTTCCCACTCCGGCAGCGGGTAGTACTGCGCCTCGCAGGCCCGAAGTTCCAGCTCCTTCTTCGATGCGACGGTCCCGGCCGGGGGTGCGTTACCGAGGCCCGCCTTCTTCGCATCCAAGAAGGTGTAGCCGTGGTCCTTCAGGCATTTGTAGTACGGCTCCATCAGAGCGCCCTTTTCGTCCGGCGTCATGTCCATCCGGTACCGGGGCCGCTTGGACTCCGCGGCCGTGCTCGGCGTGGCCGCGGCGCTGGAAAGGGTGGCCACCTTCGCGCCGGTCCCGCCGTCGCCCCCGGTCGTCTCCGGCGATCCGCAAGCCTGCAGCGCGCCGCCCAGCACGATCGCCACGACCAGCGCAGGAATTCCCCGCATGGTGCCTCCCCTGTCCTACCCGGTCCGGGAACCTCCGCGGGCCGACGACCAGCATTTCGGAGAGACGTGTGGAATTTGTCAGCTTGACATGCCTGGAACGCTGCTCCAAGCTGGCTATGGAACGACGTTCCAGACGTGTCGAGACGGAAGGATTCACCATGGCCACTCCGGTCACGATCATCGGTGCGGGACTCGGCGGGCTGACGCTCGCCCGGGTCCTGCACGTCCACGGCATCCCGGCGACCATCTACGAGGCCGACGCCTCGGCGGGCGCCCGCACCCAGGGCGGCCAGCTCGACATCCACCAGCACAACGGGCAGCTCGCCCTCAAGGCGGCCGGCCTGTTCGACAAGTTCCTCGAGCGCGTCCACGAGGGCGGCGAGGCGGTCCGGATCCTCGACCCGGACGCCACCGTCCTGCTCGACAAGCCCGACGACGGCACCGGCGGCCGTCCCGAGGTGCTCCGCGGCGACCTGCGGCAGATCCTGCTCGACTCACTCCCGGCCGGCACGATCAAGTGGGGGCACAAGGTCACCGCGATCCGGCCGAGCGGCGACGGCCGGCACGAGCTGACGTTCGCCGGCGGCTCGGCCGTGACGACAAGCCTGCTGATCGGCGCGGACGGTGCGTGGTCCCGCGTGCGCCCGCTGCTGTCCGACGCGACGCCCGAATACGTCGGCACGTCCTTCGTCGAGACCTACCTGTTCGACGCCGACGAGCGCCACCCCGCCAGCGCGAAGGCGGTCGGCGATGGCGCGATGTACGCGCTCATCCCCGGCAGGGGGATCCTGGCCCACCGCGAGGCCGGCGGCGTCCTGCACACCTACGTGGGGCTCACCAGGCCGCAGGAGTGGATCGCCGGCATCGACTTCACCGACACCGCCGCGGCCATCGCGCGGGTCGCCGCGGAGTTCGAGGGCTGGGCGCCGGAGCTCACCGCGCTGATCACCGACGGCGAGACCCCACCGGTCCCGCGCGTCCTCAACGCCCTGCCGATCGGGCACCGGTGGGACCGGGTGCCCGGGGTGACGCTGCTCGGCGACGCCGCCCACCTCATGCCCCCGAACGGCGAAGGCGCCAACCTGGCCATGCTCGACGGCGCCGAACTCGCCCACGCCATCGCCGCCCACCCCGGCGACGTCGAGGCCGCGCTCACCGCCTACGAGCGGGTGCTCTTCCCCCGCAGCACCGCGGAGGCCGCCGAGGCCCCCCGCGACTTCGAGATCTGCTTCGGCGCCGACACGCCCCGCAGCCTGCTCGGCCTGTTCGGTGCTAGTTCAGCCGGAGCGCGGCCGTCATCCTCGAGCGAAACTCCGACAGCGTGAGGATCGCCGCGTTCCACTCCTCAACCGGGAAGATCGCGATGTCAGCGTCGTCCTCGCTCAGCTGCGGCAGCCATTCCTTCAGGAACACCTCCGCCGGGATCTTGATGGCGTGCTCGCCGGCGACGTCGCCCTCGTTCTCCAGCCGGGCCACCGTCGCATGGGGCCAGATCGGCAGCAGGGTTCGGCGCTTCGCGTCCTCGGTGAAGAGGATCTCGTCCTCGTCGCCCCAGACCCACAGCGCGCCCCGGTCGGCGATGATCTCGAACGTCCGGGTCACCCGCGCCGCCTCGTCCAGCCCGCGAAGTCGCTCCGCCTCGCCGCGCGAGATGTCATCCGGTGCCACGTGACCTCCGACTATCCGATCGCTTGCGTCCCGCGGCGATGGTATCGGCCCGTGGTTCGCCCGCGGCGTGGCCGTCCCGGCTCAGTCCTCTCGGCCGCAGTCGAACCGGGTCACGCCGGCCGCCATCCGGATACCGCCGAGAAGGTGGGCGAGCAGCAGCGGCTCGGAGTAGTACTCGGCCTTGTGCCCCAGCGCGGTGTAGAAGGCGCGGCCCCCGTCGTACGGCTGGCACCAGGAGATCGGGTGGTGGCGGCCCATCCCGGGCGAGCCGCCGGGGACGCTGTACCCGCGCGGGTCGTAGGTCCGTTCGTCCACCTCGGCGAGGACCCGGACGGTGTGCCGCGGGTTGGTGCGGAAGTTGTACCACTCCTCCTCCCGTTCCCAGCGGCGCGGCAGCGGCCGGGTGGCGGCGGAGTCACGGTCGAGGACCTTCACCGTGGCGACCTGGAACTGGGAGTTGACCGATCCCGGGTGGTCGCGGAAGTACGCCCCGACCAGCCCGCCGTACCAGGCCCAGTCGTACTCGGTGTCCGAGGCGGCGTGGATGCCCGCGAATCCGCCGCCGGCGCGGATGTAGCGCTCGAAGGCGGCCTGCTGCGCGTCGGTCAGCACGTCACCGGTGGTGCTCAGCCACACCACGACGTCGTACCGGGCGAGGTTCGCGTCGGTGAACGCCGCGGCGTCCTCGGTCGCGTCGACCTTGAAGTGGTGCCGGGCACCGAGCTGCCGGATCGCGGCCACTCCGGCCGGGATCGAGTCGTGCCGGAACGCCGCGGTCTTCGAGAAGACCAGCGCACTGAACCGGGCATGCCCGGAGGCTGCCGAGCCGGTCGGGGCCGCGGCGGCCGGCCCGGCCGGTCCCGCGAGCCCCACTGCCACAACCATCGCCACCACGAACCTGACCACGAGCTTCATGACCCCTCCTCAGCGTTTGTGCGCGTGCACCGGGTGTCCGATCGAAGCGTATGACTTCCTGCCGGACCGCGGAAAGGTGTCTGGCCGAACAGCTCAGCTGACGACCCAACCCGTTTCGATGGTTCGCTTGAGGGCGCTGACCTGGCCGCTGTCGGCGCGGCGAAGGGCGGCACGCAACAGCCCGCGAACGTGCGCCACACCCCGCCGGCGCGGCAATCGGCGGTCAAGGTGACTCTCGTGCACCGCGGTCAGAATGTGGCGATCGGGTTGACCGGGCTGCCGGACGTGCCGGCCAGGCGGACCGGCGCGACGGCGAGGTGGAAGTCCCACTGGCCGAACTCGGCAGCCGTCGTCGCGCACGCCTCCAGGTCGCAGTTGTCGAGCAGCCACAGACCCATCGCGACGAGGCTCACGGCGTGCACCGGCATCAACACGTCTTCGTAGCCCGACGGCTGAACGTCCTGGGGGGTGTCGGCGGCGATCAGCGCGACCTGCCGTTCACGCAGCCACGGCAGGCAGGACGCGTGCCAGCCGGCCTGCGTGAAACCGCCGGCCGCACCGCTCTGGTGCCGGGCACGGCCATAGCCGGTCCGCAGGAGCACCGCATCGCCGGATCGCACCCGCACACCCTGACGGCGCTCGGCCTCCTCGAGATCGTCGGGGAACACGCCCTGCCCCGGTTCCAACCACGGCACATCGCGGACCCTCGCGACGTCCAGCAGGACGCCGCGCGTGCTGATCCCGTTCGCCGCCGCGGTGACAGCCGCCCAGGCCGATCCCGTCGCGGCGTCCACCATCGAGTGCGACCGCCCGTTGTACATCGTGCCGTCCCAGAAGATGTGGCACGGCGAGTCGAGGTGGGTGATGGTGTTGCCGTGGAACGTGATGCCGAGCCGCTCGGACGAGAAGCCCCAGCGCCGGTCGGCGTGGAAGGCGGGCACCGGCATGTTCTCGGCGCCCGGCATGTCGGCGGCGCACGGGCACGTCGTCGTCGACCGCTCCATGTCCTCCGGCACGGCAACCTCCCAGGCGCACGACACGCTCCTGCCGTGGCGCACCGCCCGCGCCGCCGCCACCCGGACGTCGTCGGTGATGTGGTTCAGCGTGCCGAGCTCGTCGTCGTCGCCCCAGCGTCCCCAGTTCGACAGCGTGTCGAAGTATCCGAGCACCTCGTCCTGGGTGGGCATCGGTCGCCCTGCCGTCATCGCAGCATCGACTCCTCCGGTTACGCGGCCGAGGCACCGCCGACACGCCGAGGCCCGCTGGACTGGACTGACCCTAAACCATGATCACGTGCGGACCGCGATTCCACCGCGGGCCGTGCGTGAGCGCGCGCGCCGCTCCGCTACGGTCTCTGGACCGATCCGCGAGTGGGCCGCCGGGCCGTGGCTGGACCGCGCGGAGCGAACAAGCGTGGAGGCTGGGACGATGGCGGCGGGCAAGGGGCGCAAACCGGTCGTGGTCGAGGGGCTGATCTGCGCGGATCCGACCGTCATGGTCTGGGCGGACGGCGAGCGGGAGCTGTGGTGGTCGCGGGCCGCGGCGCTCGACCACGGGCTGGAGCAGCCGGACTGGGTCCTGGCGGCGACCGGCGCGGACCGGCTCTCCGATCTGACCCCCATGCAGGTGTCGTGGCTGTTCTCGAAGGGGCCCGAGGCCTCGGCGCGGGCGCTGCTCGCGACGCCGCTGCCGCATCGGGTCCGGCAGCGGTTGGACGTGGACCGGGTCGCGGTCGCGCGGTTCGAGCTGGACGCGTTGCCGTTCGCACTCGGCGAGGCGGGCGAGGGCGCCGACCGGCTGGGCGTGCTGATGCTGCCGTTCCGGGGGCCGGAGCCGGCCGTGGCGGTCGCGGGATGGCTGCGGCAGCTCGGCTCCGCGCGGCTCTGGGCGCGGCTGTGGCTGTATCGGCATGCCGAGGCCGCGGCGCGTGCGCTGATCCCGGCCGCGGCCGGGCGCCCGGGCAAGGCGCGGCAGAATGCCGAGGATGCGCTTCGCTACCTGGCCGCGATCGGCCACGGGCCGGTCATTGTCAAGACCGCCGACGGGTACGGGGCGGCCGCCGGCACCGTGATCGCCGCCCTGCTCGAGCCCGCCCCCGGCCGGGAGTTGCCGTCCGGTGTGCCGGGCCGCGCGACACCAGGCGGCGCGGAGCTCACGCCCGTACCCTCGGTGTTTCCGGACGCGGCGCGAGCCGCGCGGAAAGGGCAGGCACCGCGGTGGTTGCGCCCCGAGCGGCTGCCGGAGATCCGGCGGGCCGGTGGCGGGAGTGTGCCGGAGGACGAGGTCGCCCGGTTGGTCGATGCGCTGACCCGGTCGCGCCTGGGAGAGGCGCCGGAGCCTGCACCCGGGGATCCCGCACCGCGCCACGGCGGCCAGCCCCTGGTCGTCGAGTCGTCGGCGGCCGCGCAGCCGATGGTAGCCGCGGCCGATCCGGAGGCGGCGAGGCTGATCGCGGGCTACGACAGACAGAGCCTGGCCGCGTTCGGGCGGGCGCTGCTGGACGGGTGGCTGACGGACGAGATGCCGGCGGCGGAGGCGTGGGTGGTGCCGGCGCAGGCACACCTCGGCGACGATTCCACGATGGACACGCTCGCGCCGCTGGTGCGGTCGTGGCCGGCGCGCAGCCGGTATGCGCGGGCGATCGACGGGCTCGCGGTGCTGGCCACGGTGGCTACGGACGGGGCGCTGCGGCACCTGCTGGCGATCGAGGAGGGCATGTCGGGCGGGCCGACGAACGAGCGGGCCGTCGTCTACTTGACGCAGGCCGCCGCGCGGCGCGGGCTGTCCGTGACGCAGCTGGCGGATCGGCTGGCGATCACGCACGGGCTGGACACCGGGGTCACGCTGGACTACGGGCCACGCAAGTTCACAGTGGTCACGGACGACCACCTCACCGCCTACGCCGCGGATGCGGACGGGCGGCTGCTGGCGAGGCCGCCCAAGCCGGGCGTCAAGGACACCAATCCCGAGGCCTACCAGCACTTCCTGCGGTTGAAGAAGGATCTGCGGGCGACCGTGGCGGCGCAGATCGCGCGCCTGGAGCGGGAGATGCTCGCGCATCGGCACCGGCCGGCGCGCGACCTCCCGGCGGTCCTCCTTCCGCACCCGATCCTCGGGCCGATCGCGCGACGGCTGCTGTGGGGCGAGTTCGACGCGGGGCATGGTCTGGTCCGGGCGCTGCGGGTCGCGGAGGACGGCAGCTTCGCCGACATCCACGACACGACCGCGATCGTCGACGGCGACGCGCCGCTCGGGATCGTGCACCCGGCGGAGCTGGGCGGGGAACTGGCCGGCTGGAGGCAGACCTTCGCCGACTACGAGATTCTGCAGCCGTTCCCGCAGCTGCACCGGCCGGCGGTGGTACTGACCGAGGCGGAGCGCGCGGCCACGAGCCTGGCCGGATTCGGGCCGGTGGCGACCGACCGGGTCGTGGGGCTGCTCCGCGGACGGTGGCAGGGCAACGGATTCCACCCGTCGAGCCGGCTGCACACCCAGCTGGCGCGCGAGCTGCCCGGCGGGCTGACGTTGCTGGTCGAGGTGGATCCGGGCGTCACGACGTCGACCCACAACACGGTCGACGAGCAGCGGATCACCGAGGTGTGGGCGGATGACATGTGGTCGGATCACTGGCAGATCGCGCGGCGTACCCCCATGGGGGTCTGTGATGCGGCCGCCCTGTCGGAGTCGCTGGTCGAGCTGTATGCGCTCAGCCGGGATCAGGTCTGGCCGCCGGGCGTGACGAGGCCGGTCTCGTAGCCGAAGACCACGGCCTGGACGCGGTCGCGCAGGCCCAGCTTCTGCAGGATCCGGCTCACATGGGTCTTGGTGGTCTGCTCAGCGATGAACAACGCCGCGGCGATCTCGGCGTTCGACCGGCCCAGCGCCATCAGGCGCAGCACCTCCCGCTCACGGTCGGTGAGCCCGTTGAGCGCCGTGGCGCCGGCCGGTCGCCTCGGCCGGGCCGCGACGAAGCTCTCGATGAGCCGGCGCGTGATGGCCGGCGCCAGCAACGCCTCGCCGCCGGCCACCACGCGCACGGCCCGCAGCAGGTCCTCGGGCTCGCTGTCCTTGAGCAGGAAGCCGCTCGCGCCGGCCCGCAACGCGGCATAGATGTAGTCGTCCAGGTCGAACGTCGTCAGCATCAGCACCCGCGGCGTGTGCCCCTCGGTGCGTTCCGGGCCGAGCAGGGCTCTCGTCGCGGCCAGTCCGTCCAGCACCGGCATCCGGACGTCCATCAGCACGACGTCCGGGCGCAGGCTGCGGCACCGCTCCACGCCGAGCGACCCGTTCTCCGCCTCACCCACGACCGTGATGTCGTCCTGCGCCTCAAGGATCGCGCGGATGCCCACCCGGATCATCGACTGGTCGTCCACGATCAGCGTGCGGATCATTCGCGGCCTCCGATCGGCAGCCTCGCCGCGACCCGGTAGCCACCCTCGGCACGCGCGCCGGCCGCCAATGAACCGCCGACCAGCCGGACCCGCTCGCGCATCCCCGGCAGTCCGTGACTGGCCCGGCCGGGCGCCTCCATGGGCTGGACCGGCTGCGCCCCCGCGTCGTTCAGCACGGACAACACAAGATCAGAACCTTCAAGATCAAGACAAATCAGCGTACGGGCACCGGGCGCGTGCCGGATGACGTTGCTCAGCGATTCCTGGATGATCCGGTATGCGGCCAGGGCGACGCTCTCCGGGAGCACGGCCGCCCGCACCGCCTCGGCCTCGCGCACCTCGACCGGCACGCCCGCACGCCCGGCCGACTCGACCAGCTCCTGCAGCCGGCCCAGCCCGGGCACCGGCGCCAGCTCGGCGTCCGCGCTCTCATCCCGCAGCACGGCCAGCAGCTGCCGCATCTCGCGCATCGTCGACCGCGCGCCGGCGGCGATCCGCTCGAACTCGGCCTTGCTCTCCGGATCCAAGTTCTTGATCCGGTACGACGCCGACGTCGCCTGCATGTGGATCACCGACATGCTGTGCGCGACCACGTCGTGCAGCTCGCGCGCGATCCGGGTGCGCTCCTCGGCGACCGCGCGCTGGCTCTGCTCGACCTCGACATCGCGCCGCGCATCGGCGAGCTCCCGGCGGACCTCCCGCCAGCGGCGGGTCATCTGCACGGCACCGAGTGCCAGGGCCGAGAGGATCGGGTAGACGATCATGATCGGCAGCCAGTCCGTGACCGACCGGTCACGCGGATCGAGCAGCACCACCGCGGTCAGCAGCAGCATGCTCGCCCACCAGGTCTCCAGCGCCGTCCGCCGGCTGTGGCGGGCGGCGACCAGGCCGACGTGCGCGATCAGCGTGAACCCGCCCATCGCCGTCAGCGGCCAGGTCGGTCCGGAGCCGGGCGGGATGGCCACCGCGAACACCACGACGGCCAGGAACTGCAGAGCGGTCGCCGCCCTCGGCCGGGCCGTGATCAGAATCAGCGCGGTGCTCTGCCCGATGCCCGCCACGAACGCGATCAGCGGCGGCACGTCGAACTCCGAGGCGGCCAGCGCCACGTTGAGGGGCAGCGACCCGAGCGCGAGCAACCCCGTGATCAGCCACGACAGCAGCCACGAGAGCGCCGGGCGGCGGCCGATGCCGGTCACGAAGGCCTCCGTCGCCGGCCTGCCGACCGCCGCGGCGACCCGCCCCACGACGTGGCGCAGCCGCGCCGGCGCGTGCCGGCCCGCGACCACCCAGCGCAGCACACGCTTGAGCACCGGTCGCCGATGCTCCGCGGACACCGGCGGACCGTGCTCCTCGTCCGATTCCAAGCGCGCCGCCACGCGACGACACTACCGAGGGCACCCACGCCGCCGCGTCCAACCGCAGAGGTATCCGACCCCGTACCCGGGAGTGACCCGCGACAACACCGGAGACCGACGCCCCGGCCGGTACCCCACGCTCACGCTTCGGCGCATGGATCTGATGAACCTGGTCGGCCCGCTGATGACGTCGCCGCTGCTCTACCCGCTGCTGTCGGGCCTGTGCAGCCTGGACGGCGTGCTGCCGATGATCCCGTCCGAGGCCGCGGTGCTGGCCGCCGGCGTCTTCGCCCACGCCGGCACGCCAAGCCTGCTGCTGATCGTCTTGGCCACGGCGCTGGGCGTCTTCGTCGGCGACCACCTCGCGTACGGCCTCAGCCGCAGCGTCCTCGGCCCCCGGCTGATCAACCGCTCCCAGCGCGTCAGCCGGGCCGTCGCCGCGGCGGGCCGGCAACTCGACCGCCGCACCACCCCGCTGATCGTGATCTCACGATTTCTGCCCGGCGGCCGCGTCACGATGAACCTGGCCTGCGGCACGGCCCGGCTACCGCTGTCCCGCTTCAGCCCCGCCTCGGCGATCGCCGCACTGGCCTGGGCCGCCTACACCGCGGGGCTGGGCTTCCTGGGCGGAGCGGCGTTCGTCGAGAACCCCCTGCTCGGCCTCGCCGTCGGCCTCGGCCTGTCGTTCGCGTTCGGGGGCATCGTCGAACTGATCCGCCGGCGGGTCGCCCGCCGCAAGCTCCTGCCGGAGTCCTCCTGACACCCCTAGCGATCTTTGGTCTCCAGGTTCGTCGCCTGGTGCGCCGCCGTGGCACTGCTAATCGTTGGTGATCCGCAGGATCAGCCGCAGATCGTCGCGGGCGTCGGCGGCCGGCACGGCGACCAGGTGCACCGGCTCGGTGACCATCTCGCCAACGTATCCACTCGGCCTCGTCTCCGTCGCGCTCACCTCGAGGACGTCCGCGCCGGCCTCGACCCGGTCGATGGTCACGGAGTAACCGGTCGTCGGGCGCATGCCGAGGGCCAGCATCACCACCGCCTCGGCGGCGAAGTCGACCACCGGAATCTCCCGCGCCGGCGTGTCGCCCTTCGTCATCAGCTCCCAGCACCGCTGGAACTCATCCGCGGTCCGCATGAGCAGCAGCCCGGGCTGGACGGAGAACGAGTCGGCGGGGCTCGCGTCGCCACGCATCAGGGTGCGGAATGTCGCCATCCCCACGACCCTACTGTGCCTGCCAGCGGGTCTCCACCCGGCCGAAATGGTGGGAGAACTCCGGGCCGATTCGATCGTCCGGCCGTCTCTTTCGTCGTCCCAGGCCACGGCGCTGATGCGCCACCCGGCCGGCGTTCGGACGAACTGCAGTGTCTTCATCCCCCGCCCGGTGAAGTGCGTCCCGTCCCGCACTCCCGCCTTGGCGTAGCCGCAGAAATGCTGGGCGATGTCGCCGAACACCTCGGTGTGCCCCGACAGCTCCCACTCTCGGAAGTCGGTCAGGGTGCCGCTGGACAGCAGTTCCTGCCGGGGAGCGAGGAAGCTCTCCACTCCGTGGACGGCGGGCGCACCACCGCAGGTCCGGACGATCACCGCCGCGGGGAGAAAGACCTGCCGAAGGGCGTCGAGCCGGGTGGCGCACTCCGCACCGGAGGTGAAGGCGGCGAAGAACGTCCGCACGATGCCGGCGATCGCGGCGCGGTCGTCGGCCGCGGCGCTGCTCGGCCGCCCATCATCGATCACGACGCCACCGTAGCCGGTCAGCCGGCCAGCACGTCCAGCGCTCGATCCACGTCGGCGTCGGTGTTGTAGACGTGGAACGCCGCGCGTAGCCGGCCGGCGCGCAACGCCATCCGGATGCCGGCGGCCGCGAGTCCGGCCGCGGCGTCCCGCGCGTCGACGGTCACGATCGCGCTGTCGCCGGCCGGCCGGTCCAGCCCCGCGAGGAAGCGGTTGGCCAGCGCCACATTGTGGTCGTGGATCGCCGCGATGCCGATCTGCTCCACCACGCCCAGCGCCGGCACGGCCCCGATCCAGCTGAACCAGGCCGGCGACACATCGAAGCGCCGGGCGTCGTCGGCCAACCGCATCGACGGGCCGTAATACGAGCTGTGCGTGTCGGCGCCCGCGAACCACCCGGCGGCGATCGGCCGGATGGCATCCCGGACGCGGGGACTCAGGTAGGCGAACGCCGCGCCCCGCGGACACATCAGCCACTTGTACGCGCTGACGACCACCACGTCGGCGAGCGCCGCGTCGAACGGAAGCCACCCGCACGCCTGACTGGCGTCGACGACCACCATCGCACCCACCTCACGAGCGGCCGCGATGACGCTCTGGTACCCGGCGACCTCCCCGGTCGCGGACTGGACCAGGGAGAACGCCACCACATCGCAGCCGGCGGCCACCGTCTCCACCAGCCGATCGGTCGGCACCGTAACCACCTTGAGCCGGTCGCTGTGCACCAGCCACGGGAACAGATTCGACGTGAATTCGATCTCCGGCAGCACCACCCGCGCCCCGTCCGCGACCGCGGTCGCGACCGGAGCGATCAGCTGGGACGCCTGCGCACCGACCGCGACGTCGCCTTCGGGAACCCCGATCAGGCGGGCGAAGCCGGCGCGGGCGATCCCGGTGGCGCTATCCCACTCGTCCGGGCTGAGGGCACCGACTCGCCAGTCGGCGAGCGCGGACTGCAGCGCATCCCACGCGGGTCGCGGCGGCAAGCCGTAACTAGCGGTGTTGAACCAGCCGGGCGGTGCGCTCCAGAGCAGCTGTGCTTCGCAGATATCCACCTCAACGAGTGTGTCAGCGGGGGCGCTTTGTCGAAGGAGCCAATCGGCCCGTCGTGGCCCCTCCCGGCTCGCCGGCGGTGGGCGGGGCGACCGCGGCCGCCCCGCCCACGGGCGGTTACTTCTCCGGGATCAGCAACGACTCCGGGATCAGCGTGGCGACCGGCGGGCGCTGCTTACCGGTCGGCGCCGACAGGGTGGTGGGCTCCCCCGGCGGCGGCAGCGGCTCGGTGAACGGCTGCACCGAGTCCGTGCAGACCGTGCCCTTGGCGGGCGGCTTCCCGGTCAGCAGATAGTTGTCGATCGCGGTGGTGGCGCACACGCCCGAGCCGTACGCGGTGTGGCCCCAGTTGTTGCTGGACAGCAGGCGCGAGTTCGGCAGCAGCCGGCTCGACGAGACGGCGCCCTGGTAGTTCGTCGCCGGGTCCCAGAAGTTGCCGACGACCAGCACCGGGGCGGCGGTCCGCTTGGTGAACGGCCCGCGATAGGCGTCCTCGTCCTGCACGGTCCACGTCTTGTTCGCGCACTGGCTGTCGATCCAGCCCCAGGACCGGCCGAAGTAGGGCGCCCGCTGGTCGCGACGGGCCGTGGCGGCCGGCCAGGATCCGGCGTCCGCCGGGTGCCGTCCGTCGGTGCAGATGACCGCGCTACTCGCCTCGAAGCCGTTCTCGTACGGGAAGTCGTACCCCCGCTTGGTCGCCTGGGCCGCCCGGGCCCGCTCGGTCAGCGCGGCGGTCGAGCCCGCGTGGAGGGCCGCCCAGACCTCCGCGGCGATCTCGGTGACCACCTGGCCGGCGTCGGTGCCGTAGAGCGAGCCAAGGATCGCGCCGACGAAGATCGCGTACGTGACGGTGAACGTGCCGCCCGCGCCGTCGGGCAGTTGGAGCGGCTTCGCGCGCAGCGCGCGGGCGATGGTCTCGAAGTTCTTGACCGGGTCACCCGCGGCGAAGACGCAGAACTTCTCGCCCGCCCGGTCGCAGCGCTTGAGAATCTCGATCAGCGCCTGGTACGCGCCGTCGGACGAGCGCAGCCGCTCGTCGAGGATCTGCCGGGTGGTGCCGACCCAGGCGGTCGGGTTGAGCACGCCGTCCACGGTCAGGGCCCGGAACCGGTCCGGGAACATGTTCGCGTAGTACTGGCCCAGCGCGCTGCCGTAGCTGAAGCCCAGGTAGTTCAGCTTGCGGTCGCCCACGGCGCGGCGCATGACGTCCATGTCCCGGGCCACCTCGGCGGTGGACATCGCACCGGTCAGCGGGCGGCCGGTGGTGGAGCAGGCCTTGCCCATCAGCTTCGACCCGGTCACGTACCGCTTCTCCTCCGCCTTGGTGACCGGGAACGGCACGTTCAGCAGATCGAACACCGCGGTCTGGTCCTTGACCGACTTGAAGCAGCGGACGTTCGCGCTGGCGCCGATGCCGCGGGGGTCGACACCCACGATGTCGAAGCGCTGGAGCAGCGAATCGCTGAGGAAGTACGGCGCGAAGCGGGCGAACTCCGTCGCCGAGCCGCCCGGACCGCCAGGGTTGAGGAACAAGCTGCCGATCTTGCGCTTCTGGTCCTTCGCCTTGATCCGCAGAATGGCGATCTCGGTGGTGGCGCCCTTCGGCTTGTCGTAGTCGAGCGGCAGCCGGGCGGTGGCGCACTCGGCGATCTCGTAACACTTGTACCAGCCGAGTTTGGGGGTGGGCACCGCGTCGACCCGCTTGCTCTCCGCCTTGCTGGTGCGATCGGAGGCGGCCGGGGCGGCCGATCCTGGCGCGGCTGCGACGGCGGACAGGACGATGCCGGCCAGCGCCGCGGTCAGTAGTCGGTGCGTCTTCATCAGCATGTGGACGACCCTTCTGACGGGGGGTCGCAGCGTCGATGCCACGACCCCACGCATAGTAGAGAGTCAATGCCACGCGCTAGCCGGGGTGACCGGCGTCGTCCGTGCGGTCGGCCTGAGTGGAGAACTTGGAGATGAAGACGTCGAACTTGCCGTCCGGCCGTTCGACGACCGTCCCGCCGTCCTGCCAGATGCCGTTCTCCTTCCACCATCGGCTGCCCGCGGGGTCGCCCTGATTCTGGTGGACGTTGTGCATCCCCAGCCCGACGGTGAACGGCTCGCCGAAGACCAGGATGCGCCGGCCCGGCCGGAGTATCGACTCCAGCGCCACCGAGGCGTCGACATTGGACCCCGCCTTCCATGGCCGGCGGGGGAAGAACAGACTCAGCAGGCGCTGCAGCCAGGACGGCGGTCGCAGGACGAACAGGCATCCCGGGTTGTCGACCAGCGCCGGATGGCGAATGTAGTCGAACGCCCCGGAAGCGGGACTGCTGACGAGATCGTGGTAGCCGTCCTGCGATGCGGCCACCGGACCGAGCGCCGCGGGCGCGACGGTCAGCGTCTTCCACTGGACGCCGATGCTGGACTGCTTGCTGTCCACGTCGATGGCGCACCGATATCCGCCGGCGGGGCCGTCCACCTCGAGGTTGACGTGATACCACCGGCCCTGCGTGTCGGGCTTGTCGCGGAAATGGTCGCGCAACACACCAACCAGCACACCGTAGCGGTCAAGCGGCATGCCCGCAGTCAATCAACACCGACCTGGGAACGACAGGGGCCGGCCTGTCCGATCAGAGACACCGCCGGGAAACCGACACAGCAGGAAAGGGATGTGGCTGCGGGCAGGGTGCCGGACAGGTAGGTGACGACTGCGTATCCGCGCAACGTCCTCTGCTCTTGGAGATCGCATGCCCGAACCGAAACGGCGGTTGGCCACCGCGACGGTCGTCACAGTCGTCACTCTCGGCCTGAGCGGTGTCGCTGTCTCGGCTGGCGCGACCGAACAGCCGGGCGCCCCCCGCCACCGGGCAGAGTGCGCCGGTCGCGGCCCGTCCGATGACCGTCACCCTGCTGTCCGGTGACAAGGTGGCAGTCGTCGGCGGCGAGGCCGGCGCGGTCGTGCCGGCGCCGGGCCGGGCCGGCGTTCGGTTCGTGCGCCGCACGTCGGGCGCCGACACCTACGTGATCCCGTCCGATGCCGCCGGCGCCGTCGCCGCCGGGACTCTGGACCGGCAACTGTTCAACGTGACGCGGCTCGCCGAGAGCGGCGAGCACGGCGAGGTGCCGATCATCGTGCGATACGCCGACAGCGCCGGGGGCGAACGCGCCCGGCAGGAGCTGAAGGCGGCGGGCGCCGCCGAGCAGCGGCCGATCCGCGCATTGTCCGCCCGCGCGGTCACCGTTGAGAACGCGGCGACGGCCGCCGTCTGGGACAAGCTGGTGCGTGCGGACGGCATCCGCAGGGTGTGGCTCGACGCCGAGGTCCAGCCGCTGCTGGACAAGAGTGTGCCGCAGATCGGCGCTCCCGCCGCGTGGCAGGCGGGGCTCACCGGCAAGGGAGTAAAGGTGGCGATCCTCGACAGTGGCCTCGATCCGGACCATCCGGATCTCCGTGGACGCGTCGTCGCGGCGAAGAGCTTCATCGATGACGACCCCGGCACCGCCGACCTCGACGGACACGGCACTCACGTCGCGTCGACCGTGGCCGGCAGCGGTGCCGCGTCGGAGGGCAGATACCGCGGCGTCGCCGCCGACGCCGATCTGCTCATCGGCCGGGTGTGCCAGGACGGATGTTCCACCTCATCGGTCCTCGACGGCATGCAGTGGGCAGTCGACAACGGTGCCCGCATCGTCAACCTGAGTCTGGGTGGGCCCGACGAGCCGGGCATCGATCCGCTCGAGGAGGCCGTCAACACGCTCACCGCGAGATCCGGGACGCTGTTCGTCGTCGCCGCCGGCAACGACGGAGGCGACCGTACGGTCAGCTCGCCGGCCAGTGCGCAGTCGGCCCTCGCCGTCGCGGCGGTCGACGGCGACGACGCTCTCGCCGGCTTCTCCAGCCGGGGACCGGGAGCCGACGGCGCCGTGAAACCCGACCTGGCGGCCCCCGGCGCCGGCATCGTCGCGGCCCGGGCTCGGGACACCCTCGCCCTGGAGGCCGTGGACGACAACTACGCGAAGCTGTCCGGCACCTCGATGGCCACACCGCACGTGACGGGCTCCGCGGCACTGCTCGCGCAGGCGCATCCCGGCTGGCGGGCCGAGCAGCTCAAGGGCGCCCTCGTCGGCGGCGCCACGCCGATCAGGGCCGATGCGTACGCGGTCGGCAGCGGCCGGGTCGATGTCGCGAGCGCGATGTCCGCCACGGCGTACGCGTCCCCGACCAGCCTGAGCTTCGGGCTGGCCCGGTGGCCGCATCCGGCCGGCCAGCGGCAGACCCGCACCGTCACCCTGCACAACACCGCCGGCACGGCACGGACCTTCGATCTGACGGTGTCGTCGCCGGACGTGGGCGTCTTCACCCTGTCGTCGGCGCGGGTCGCCGTCGCGGCGCACGGCAGCGCCGAGGTGGGCGTCACCGCGCATACCGGCCTCGACGGCCGCGATGGCCGCTTCCCCGGCGTCCTCACGGCCACCAGCGGCGGCACCCGGGTGCGGATCGCGATGGGCGTGGAACGGGAGGTGCCGAGCCACGACGTCACCGTCACCGCCAAGGACCGCACCGGGTCGCCCGTCGACGCGTACGTGATCCTCTACCCGATGCCGGCCACCGGCGACGGAATGGAGATCGCCCTCACCGACGGCACCGGCGAGGCGCGGGTGCCCGCCGGGCGCTGGACGGCGGTCGCCGCCACCGTGGAGCCGGTCGGCGGCCAGTCCATCGAGGTATTCCCCGACCTCGAACTGTCGAACGACACAACCCTGGCCTTCGACTCCCGCAAGGCGAAGAAGATCGATGTCACGGTCCCGGAGAAGAGTGCCCGGCTCGGGCGCTCGTACGCCGGCATCGTGCTCGGCAGCGACGACTACGGGGTGACCTTCGCCATCGACGGGCCGTCCGGCCCGACGATGAAACGCACCGCGGGCCTGTACGCCGTGCCGACCCGGACGCGGAAGACCCGCGACCTCGTGTTCTTCTCCGAGAGCCAATGGGTCAGACCGAACGGCACGGAGGCCACCGACAGCCCGTACACCTACCACGTCGTGCTGCCGACGGCCGGCGGCATTCCCTCGACGCTGCGCCACGCGGTGCGTCGTTCCGAGCTCGCGACGGTGACCTCCACCTATCAGGGCAGCGGCACCGTGCAGTCCATCGCGATGCCGTACTTCGGCCACCGCGTGGGCGGGGGCTTCTGGACCCCGGTCGTCAACACGGTCCCCGGCAGCCGCACCTCGTACTTCACCACCGGCGGCGGCACCGTCGCGTGGCGCCAGTCGATGATCTTCGGCGACACCGAGCAGTCGGCCCCGGCGCGGGTGCTGCGGGCCGGCCGGACCTACCCGATGCGGTGGAACGGGCCCGTGTTCGGCCCCAGCCTGCCGGGACTTTCGTCGGGGCAGCGGCCGTTGGTCGCGCGCCAGGGCGACGTGATCGCCGCCCGCGTGCCGCTGTTCTCCGACGGCGGGGCCCCGGAGCACTACGGGTACGCGCTCCAGGCGACCGGGACTGCCCAGCTGTTCCGTAACGGCGAACTCATCGCCGAGGACCCGGATCCGCAGCGGCTGGTCGCCGAGGTGCCCGCGGACGATGCGGCGTACCGCCTGGCCATCACGGCGAGCGCGGCGGAACGAACCGTCACCGCCGAATGGACGTTCCGGTCGGCGCGTGCGGCGGGCACCACGGTGCTGCCGCTGAGCACCGTACGGTTCGCGCCGCGACCCGGGAGCATCGGCGTCACCGTCCAGTCGCAGGACTCCGGCGAGGGCGGCAGCACGCGGAAACTCGCCGTGCAGACCTCCACGGACGATGGCCGGACTTGGCAGCCGGCCACTGTGCGCCGGCTGCCCGGCGGCCGATGGACGGCGGTCGTGACCACGCCGCCGGCCGCCGGAACCTGGGTGGCGCTGCGCTCGACGCTGACCCGCGCCGACGGCGGAACTGCCACCCAGACGCTGTCGCGCGCGTATCGCGGCTGACGCAGGCCTGGTCAGGGGGTGTCTGGCGGATCGCGGTCGGCCGGATCAGCACCGCCGGCGCCGTCACCCCGCACGTGGCGTCGCCAGACACCCCTAGACTTTCCGGTGACCGCAGTCGATGTCCCGGGGGCAGCCATGACCGAGGCTGGCACATTCGTGTTCGATCGCTTCTCCGAGTCCCATGTGGAGAATCCATACCCGCTCTACCGGCGGGCGCGTGCGGAGGCACCGGTCTACTACGCCGATGCCTTCGGCGTCTGGGTGGTCACCCGGCGCGCCGACGTGCGGACCGTGCTCACCGACGTCGAGCGGTTCTCGTCGGCGTTCGGCATCCGCACGCCGCTGGTCGCGGCCGACGGCGTGCGGGAGATCCTCGCGGAGGGCTACCCGGAGGTGCCGGCCCTGTTGAACGAGGATCCGCCGGCGCACACCCGCACCCGCGCCCTCGTCGCCACGGCGTTCTCGCCGCGCCGAACCCGCGAGCTGGCACCGCACGTCCAGCGGCTCACCGACGCGCTGATCGACGGCTTCGCCGCCGACGGCGAGGCCGACCTGGTGGGGCGGTTCGCGTTGCCGCTGCCGCTGCGGGTCATCTGCGAGCTGATCGGCATCCCGGCCGCCGACGCCGGTCAGGTGCGGGCGTGGACCGAGGAGCTCAAGACGCTCACGTCGTTCGACGCGACACCGGAGCGCCAGCGCGAGGCCGCGCACCAGTCCGTCGCGTTCGAGCGGTATCTGGCCGCTCTGGTGGAGGCCCGCCGCGCCGACCCGCGTGACGACCTGCTCACCGGCCTCGTGACCGCCGAGCCGCCGGAGGACGCCGGCGGCCGGTTCTCCACCACCGAGCTGGTCAGCCTCCTCATCACCTTGATCTTCGGCGGCCACGAGACCACCGCCAACCTCATCGGCACCGCGTTGTTGCTGCTCCTGGGCCACCCCGGCTTGGCCGCGGCGATCGCCGCCGATCCGGCACGGGCCGACTCGCTCGTCGAGGAGACCCTGCGAGTGGATCCTCCCGTGCAGGGCTCGTTCCGTACGGTGGTGGCCGACACCGAGCTGTCCGGGGTGCGCGTCCCGGCCGGTGCGCAGGTGTTCGCGGTGATCGGCTCCGCCAACCGCGACCCGGCCGCCGCCGCCGATCCCGACACCTTCGATCCGGACCGCGCCCGCCCCGACCGGCACCTGGCGTTCGGGCGTGGCATCCATTTCTGCGTCGGCGCGGCGCTGGCCCGCCTGGAGGCACGCACGGCGATCACAACCCTGGTACGGCGGCTACCCGACGTCCGGCTCGCCGACGGGTTCCGCGCGCCGTACCTGGCCAACCTGCTGCACCGCGGCCCGACCCGTCTCGAGGCGGTCTGGTCCCGGTAGCTCGCCGCCCACGGCGGTGTCGTTCGCGGTGTGGCACGGCTTCCGTCGCCCAAACGAGCGCAGTCCGAGATATCCTCGCTGCATATGGCTACCTTTCGCAGTGCCTCAACGCTTCTTTCCGCCGACGGCACCAGGACTCCTGGCACCGCCGCGCTCTTCTCCGAGCCTGCGCGCAAGGGCGGAGTCCCCCCGTGGGCGGGCGACTTCCGGCCCGCGAACGGCTCCGGCAACGGCCCCAAGAACGCGGTCGGAAAGACCTTCACGTTGGAGCTGCCCGACGGCAGCACCGGCAAGGTCGTGGTGCAGAGCCTCAAGAGCGGAAAGGGCGGCGTCACCCTGGCGCTGATGGGCGAGGACGCTCCCCCCTTCTGATCGGGAGAAGCGGTTGAGACCCGGCGGCTCGCTGCCGGAAACCGGGTCCTCGCGACGACGGCGGCCACCGAATCGGTGGCCGCCCTCAAGTGCTGACAATCTCGGGCCCCTGACAAGCCCGGGCCCCTGACAAGCCCGGGCCCCTGACAAGCTCAGGCCCCCGACAAGCTCAGGCCCCCGACAAGCCCGGGCCCCCGACAAGCTCAGGCCCCTGACAAGCTCAGGCCCCCGACAAGCTCAGGCCCCTGACAAGCTCAGGCCCCCGACAAGCTCGGGTCCCTGACAGGTCAGCGGTGCGACCCGAGCCAGCTCCGAACCTCGGTGATGACCTTCTGGTCGGGCTCGCCGAACTCCGGGGAGAACCTCGGCGTGATGTTCATGGTGTGCGCCATACCCGGGTAGATGACAATCTTGTGGTCCTTGTTGCCGGCCGCGGCGACGGCGGCGTCGGCGACCAGGGCGGCGCGGGCCGGGGTCTGCAGGTCGTTCTCGCCGTTGAGCATCAGCGTGGGGCCGGAGAACCTGGGCAGTGCCTGCGCGACCGTCGGGAAGCGGGCGATGTCGTTGATGTAGTCGATCACCGGCTGCTCCAGGCCCGGGATGTTCGGGTAGGCGTCGATGCCGGTCATCTCGCGCAGCACCGGGCCGGCCTCGGCGTCGATGGCCACCTGACCGTCGCGGTTGGTGTCGGTGCTGGCCAGCACCTTGTCGCCGGCGAGTAGGACGGCGCGGAACTGGTCGGCCGCCTCCTTCGGCTGGGCGGTCAGGCCGTTGACCGCCTCGGTGGCCGTCAGCCGGCCGTCGCCGTCCACGTCGAACTCGTCGTGCATCTGCAGCAGCAGCCGGCCATAGATCTGCAGGGTGATCAGGCTCTTGATGTGCAGGCCGACGACACCCATCTCAATCACACCGGCCGGCTTCGGGATGCCGTGCTTCTTCGGATCGGCGGCGAGGTTGGCGGCCACGTTGGTGCCCTCGCTGTGCCCGAGCAGGAAGATCCTCGACGGGTCGACCCTCGGCGACTTCGCGGCGAACCGGATCGCCGCGGCGGCGTCCTGCTGGATCCGGTCGTACGGCTTCTTCGGCGCCAGCTGGGCGGGGTCGGTGCTCAACACCGGACCGATGTCGGTCACGCCGCGCTTGTTGAAGCGCAGCGTCGCGAAGCCCTCGCGGCCGGCGGCCTGGGCGAGCGGGACGAAGGTCGCGCCCTTGCCGTCGGGCAGGGTCTGGTTCATGTCGTTGTGCCCGCTGCCGTGCAGCATCACGACCACCGGCAGCCGGCCCTTGGCCCTGCTCGGGTAGGTGAGCTCGCCCTTGGTGACCCAGCCGTTGCCGAAGTCGATCTGGACCGCCTCGCGGGTGATGCCCTGCCAGCCGGACTGCTTCGCCGTCGCGGCGGCCGGTGTCGGTCCGCCGGTCACCGCGCTCCGCGTCACTGCCGCGTTGGCGACACCCGCGCCCGAGACGAGCACCGCGGCGGTGCCGAGAGCGACCGTCAAGTTTCGGAACTTCTTCGTCGTCGTCATGGGAAGAACGCTATTTTCCGCGGTCGTCGACATCGATCCCGGCAACTACCCACAGTCGGTATAGCCTGCACTACCGCCTGATCCGTCCCCAGGGCTTCACCACGCTCAGCACCGTGGCGACCGTCAGGGCCGTCAACGACACGGCCGGCGGGAAGAACAGCGAGGACACCTCGGGCGGCGCCTCGGTGCCGGCGGCCAGGTCGCGACCGTATCCCGCGACGGCGGCCATGCCGGGCTCGAGGGCCACGATGATCAGCGTGCAGAGCACCAGATTGAGGACAAGCTTCACCGCGACCCACCAATTCCGCAGCAGCCCCCATTTCGTGCCCAGCCCCAGCACGACCCCGGTGACCAGGCAGAACAGCCCGGACGTCAGCATCGGCCACACCGCGAAGGCCGCCAACGCCCGGTAGGCCAGGCCGCGGACGTCGGCATCCGGCCCGAAACGGCCCGTCCAGACCAGGACCGCGACCATGACATCGATCCCGATCCAGGCGCCGCCGGCGATGATGTGCAGGATCAGGAAGGCCCGGCGCCACCGCCGGCTGAGGGCGAAGGCACCGGTCACCTGCCTGCCGGAGCCTCCTACGGATATCGCGGTCGCTGTTTCCACCGGCGCTCTCCTCTCACGGCGACATGACACGGGCGCGACGAATCTCCTAAGACGATGCCGGATCGCCGATCCCACGGTGTACGCCGAAAGGCGACTCTTGTCGTACGCCGCGGACCGTAGCGACGTACGCGCGAGGCGCCGCTGTGCGGGCACGGACGACCTGTCCGGGTGTGGCCGCCGTTCCCTTCCTACGCTGGCCCGCACGGGTCGTTTGAGCGCAGGAGACGCCTTGCCAAGGTCTGAGAACGTGAGCCCCCGCCTGGCCGGTCTGGCGAGCGTGCTGGCGATCGTCCTGATCTCCAGTGCCGCGGTGGTGCTGGACGGTGCCCTGGAGGATTGCCTGCCGGTGGCGCTGCAGTTGTCCTCGTCGACCGAGAAGGCGTCCGGAAATCCGGACGCTCCGAAGGCGATGGACCTGATCGTGATCGATTACAACGGCGCCCGCCGGGAATTCGACCTGGGCGGCCGGAAGGGCTGCGCGACCTTGAGCTTGTCGTCGGTGACCTCGGGCACCGCCGAACGGGGTCTCTCCTCCTCGGACTGGACCGCGGTCACCGGCGAGCAGTCCAAGCCGCACGTGTGGCTGCCGACGTCGTCCGCGTGGGTGTCCCTGTGGCAGCACGAGAAGCCGGGCACCGCGCCGGTCGCGGACGATTTCGAGTCGCTCGCGCAGAGCCCGCTCGTGCTGGCCATGCCCAGGAGCAAGGCGGGGCGCTTCAAGGAGGGCCTCGCCGACGCCGATCTGTCCTTCAACTGGTCCGTCCTCGGGCAGCTCCTGCAGGACGGCAAACCGTCGCAGTGGGGTCAGCCGGGCCTGTTGAGCCACGGTTCACCGCAGTGGAAGGCCTTCTCGTTGCGCAAGGACGACCCGGTCGAATCCACGTCCGGGCTGTTCGCGCTGATCGCCGTGGCGAAGGCTGCCACCGGAATGCGGGTGACAGCCGCGGAACTTCCCGAATACCTGCGGCGCATCGAGCGGTTGGTGCCCAACGACATCAACCCGGACGGCACGCAGATGATGCGGGATCTGCGCTACGAGGCCAGGTGCGGGAGCCCGGACTGGGGCGACAGGACCAGCGCCGTGATCGTCCAGGAATCCCTGATGTACCAGTACGACGCCGACAGCCTCGGCGGCAGCCCGAAAAGCTCCACCCCCTGCCCCGCCGGCGGCAGCGGCGGCGGCGAACCCGACGACCTGGTGCCGATCTACTCGACCACCAACTGGGTGATGGACCACCCGTTCGTTCCGCTTCCGGGTCTCACCGCCGAACAGCGGGCGGCCGCCGACGACTTCCTGGCGTTCCTCCGCTCGCGGACCGCTCAGCAGCGGCTGGCCGACTCGGGGCTGCGCGACAAGGACGGAAAGAGGTTCCCGGAGTCCGGACTGACCGAATTGAACGACCGGATGGGTGACGAAAGGGTGGTGCTGCCGGAGTCGGTCACCGCGCCGCCGGGCCTGGCCGTCCAGGGGCCGGAGATCGCGGCGATCCGGGACCGGTGGCTGGCGAGCCGGAAGCCCGTGCACCTGATGGTCCTGATCGACGAGTCCGGGACGATGGCCCGCGACGGCTCGGTCGCCGGGAAGAACAGGATCGACGAGGTACGCAGCGCCCTGCACCGGGCGCAGGCCTGGCTGGGCAGGAACGACGAGTTCGCGATCGTGGGGTTCGCCGCGAAATCCAGGAGGAACGGCGGCACGATAGGACCGGACAAGCGGGATCTGTGCAAGAACGTCTGCGTCGATCCGGTCCGGTGGGAAGGCTTCGAGGAAGACCGCTTCAAGTCGGCCGTCGACAACCTGCGGGTCCGGAAGGCAGCCAACGACACCCCGCTGTTTCAGGCGATCATGGGTGCGCAGCAGCAGGTGGCCCAGCGCAAGGCGGCAGCCGGAAGAGCCGGGGCCGACGACATCTACGCCGTCGTGGTCATGACCGACGGTGTGGACGACTATTGGGGCCAGTCCGCAGACGAGGTGCTGAACAACCCCCGCGAGGACATCAGGTCGATTCCCGTCTACCCGGTCTGCTTCGGCATCACCGACCGCGAGGCCGAGCCACTCGACCGGATCCTGAAGGCGACCACCGGCCTGGACAGCCTGTCGGTCGACGTCGCGGGCACGAAGGGTTCGCTCTCCGGCGCCTTCGTCAGCGCCTTCTCCAACGCGGTCCGGTCGTCCTACTAGTGGGTGTGGGCGTCCAGGGTCCGGGCGATCAGCCGGTCGAGCGGGATCTCGATGGTGAACAGGTAGCCCCAGCCCACGTCGTCCGCGAGGACGAGCGCCGAACCGTCCGGTGCCGCTGCGAGGCGGGTGGGGACACCCGGCCACGACAGGAACTTCACGCCCCGGCCATGCCCCTCAAGCTCGCAGCTCGGCTGGTACGGCGCGGGCTCCCTACCGGTCTCGAGCAGCGAGACCACCCGCAAACGGCCGGAGGAATCCAGGGCGAGCGTCACGGACATGTCGTCGGCACGGGCGAGCCAAGCCTGCTCGCGGACCCGCCGAAAGCGCAGCGGCCGATCACTCACGTCGCCGGCCGAGCCGCCGGACCGCCGACCGAGCCAGCCGCCGCGCCGCAGCTTGCCCACGGGCACCGGCGGGACACCACGCTCCTCGAGCGTCGCTGCCAGATCCCGCAGATCCGCTTCGGCCCGGCGAAACCAGTCGGGCTGCTGTCGTCGCACGCGGCCGACTCTAGCCAGCGCGCCGCGGTCAGTCGGGCTGCTTTCGTCGCACGCGGCCGACTCTAAGCACGTAGGCAGAATTCCGGTACGTAACTGGTGACGGGCGGTACGCGGACACGCTCAGCAAGAGGGACATAACAACGTAAAGACCCCGCCGCGGGTTCGGATCAGGTTTCCACACAAGAGCCTGAACCCCGACGAGGTCACCGTCAGTATGCGCCCCGCGCACGTCTACGCCAGCATGTCCGCGCAGCAACACACCGAACTGATTACCGCCCTGCACGGGCCTTGGCGTAACGCCACCCGGATCATGATGGTGGTGCTATCAGCGGCCGGCTGGTCCGCGAGCGAGATCGCCGATCTGCTGCACTACGACCCGAAAACCGTTCGCGCCTGGATCGCCCGCCACCACGCCGAGGGCCTCGCCGGGCTACCCGACCGGCCCCGATCAGGACGGCCCCGCAAGGGCAGCCCCCGCCTCGGGCAACGCATCCACACCCTGCTGCAGACACCCCGATCCTGGACCACCACCCGCATCTGGAAAGCCCTGGGCCGGCCCCAGCTGAGCATGTCCACGATGCGCCGCCGCATCCGCGAACAAGCCCGCTGGGCGCGGCCCCGCCTGATCGCCAAAAGCGACCCCAACCGCGACACCATCTGCGCCGGCATCCGCGACCGCATCGCCGCCCTGCCAGCCGGCAGCGTGGTCCTGGCCGAGGACGAAACCCATATCGACCTCCTCGCCCGGGTCCGTTCCTGCTGGATGCCCACCGGTCTGCGCCACCGGATCCTGACCCCCGGCACCAACGTGCGACGCACCGTGCACGGCGCGGTCAACCTGCTCACCGGCACCGTGCATCACCACGTCAGCGTCAAGAACGTCTCCGTGGTGTTCTGCTACTTCCTGCAGCAACTCCTCGACGCCTACCCGCAAGCCCCGGCCATCGCCGTGATCTGCGACAACGGCAGCACCCACCACTCCAAAATCACCCAACGCTGGCTCGCCGCGCATCCCCGCATCCAGATCATCGAAGGCGCGAAATACAGCCCTCAGGACAACCCGGTCGAACGGATCTGGGCCACGATGAAACAACACATCGCGAACACCGCAACCGCCACGATCAGCGACCGGATCCAACAAGCCCACACATTCTTCCAGCACCGCACCGAAACCCAGAACCTGGCCACCGCAGCACCCTGGACCTCGCCCTGGCTACCCCAGGGTTACGGGAAGGAGTTCTGGCCAGGGGCTTAGGCGATGTGCCGGACCCGCCGGCGAACCTCCTGTTTCTCGATGTGGAGCTGTCGGAATCCGTCATCGTCGCGGTGGATAGGCCCGGACAGCCCGGAACCTGATGATGGACCTCACCGACCCCGGAATCAGGATCGTGCTCAGCGGGGCACGGATGCCCCGCATGAGCTCGATCATGGACGCTGGACCCGAGCCGACCGCGCCACAATCGGCAACGGCCCTGTCGCGACCGGCCCGTGTCTCGTCTTTCGTTCAGCTGGCGGTGCAGGACACCGGTGGAGCGTTGTTGGTGCCGTTCCAGGCTCCGAGGAATCCGAAGGTCGTGCTGGCGCCCGCAGCGAGGCTGCTGTTGTAGCTCACACCGCGGGTGGTCACGTTCGACCCGTTGCTGGTCAGTGTCGTGTTCCAGGCTTGGCTGACGGTCTGGCCGTTGGCGAAGGTCCAGGTCACCGTCCAACCGCTGATCGCCGAGTTGCCCGCGGTGACTCGCACTTCGCCCTGGAAGCCGCCCTGCCATTGACCGACGACTTTGTACGTCGCCGTGCAGCCTCGCGCGCCGCCCGGTGGCGTGGTCGTGGGCGGCACCGACGGGGTCGACGAGCTGGGCGGCGTGGTGCTGGTTCCGCCGCTGTAGATCGTCGCCTCCCTGGCCGTGGCCTTGAGGCCGCCGGCGCCACTGACGATTCGCTGCCCCCACGTGGTGAGCTGGCTGGGGTCGAAGTTGAGCGTCATGTCCAGGATCGGATCGGAGTTGCCGCTCCAGGACCAGGCGAGGTAGCCGAGGCCGCGAGACTGCGCTTCGGACAGGATCGTTTCATGATCCACTTCGCTGGCGTTGAATCGCCAGCCGAACTCACCGATGACCAAGGGCCATCCGTTGGCCTGGAAGCGGTTGAGGTAGTCGACGATGCTGGCAGCGGTGTTGAAGACGGCGTACATGTGGATTGACAGCACGGTGTTGTGCCGGCTGTCGGCGTCCAGGATCGTCTGCGCGTTGTCCCGCATGACGTATTGCCAGTCCTGCCCCCAGTTCGGTGCGTCGACCATGAGCAGGTGCTCGAAGCCGTTGCTGCGCATCTTCTGGATCGCCGCGGCGGTCGCGCTGGTCCACTGGGCGGCGTTGGTGTTGCCGATCGGCTCGTTGCCGATGTTGATGACGACGTAGTTCTCCTGGCCGGACAGCGCATTCTTCTGGCTGATCCAGTAGTCGGCTGCCTCGTCGAGCGAGGCGGCCGCGCTCTCCTCGCCGTACCCGGTGGTGTCGTGCACCTCCAGGACGCAGATCAACCGGTTCTGCTTGCACAGCGAGATCACACCGGCGACATCGTTGGACGGTCCCCACCGCTTGCCGCTGCCCAGCACGACTCGCACGGTGTTGGCACCCGCCGCCTTGATGTCGGCGAACGAGTTGGTCTGATTCGTGTACCAGACGTGGGGGTGGTTGACCCCCCGCATGACGAACGTCTGCCCGTTCGCCTCGACGATGTTTCGGCCACTGACATGCAGCCCGGCGGCAGCGGACGCCGGCTGCGCGAACACCAGAATCGAAGCGGTGACGGCGAGTATGGCGACACTGAGGGCGCTGAGAATTCTCTTCATGACCTACCTCAGAGAAAGAAGCCCCGACATGGGGGCACGAGGGCCCACGCCACAGACCGGAGCCCCCGCGATCGCTGCCCGACTTTCGCGGGATGGGCGCAGCCAGAAATTGCAACGTTTGTAATGCCGGCTCACGGGCACGATACGACATCGACCAGCCTGGATGCAATGCTCCGCACCTGGCCGGCGCCGCCAAGATTCCGTCGGAACCCGCGCACCACGGGCTCCGACATGCCGACACATTGACCCCGATGCCTCCCCTCCGGGGGACCGGTCACGTCCTCATTGCGTCGGCCGCCTCCGGTATGGTGGTGCCGGCAAATCCGGGAGGACGGCGTTGGCAGAGAACGGAGCTCAGCGCCGCGGAGGCATGCGGGAAGTCGCACAGGTGGCGGGGGTGTCCGTGTCCACCGTTGCCAATGTCCTGAGCCGGCCCTCGATCGTCGCGCCGGAGACTCGCCGCCGGGTGGAACGGGCGATCCTCGGCGTCGGCTACGTGCCCAGCGGCCCGGCCCGGCAACTCCGCGGGTTGCCCAGTCTGATCGTCGGCAGCATCGTCCTGGATCTGGCCAACCCCTTCTACGCCGAACTCAACCGGGGCGTCGAGGACCGGCTCGCCGAGGCCGGCTGCCTCATCCTGGCCTGCAGCACCGACCTGCAGCCCGCGAAGGAGAAGCAGATCCTCGGCCTGCTCGAGGAGCAAGCCGTGCGTGGCATCATCATCTCCCCGATCGATCCGGACCCGGCGTCCCTGCTGGAGATGAGCCGCCGCGGCACCCCGGTAGTCCTCATCGACCACCCACGCGGCGGCCTAGACCTGTGCGCCGTGGCCGTTGACCACCTGCTCGGCGGCCAACTCGCCGCCGAGCACCTGCTGTCGCTCGACCACCGCCGCATCGCGTACCTCGGAGGCGCTGTCGATCCGCGTCCCGTGGCTCTGCGCCGCGAGGGGGTTCAGCGGGCGCTGACCGCCGCCGGCCTTGACCCCGACGACGCCCTTCTCCACATCCGCATGCCGATCCACCCGCCCACGCTGGTCGAAGCGTCGGCCAGAGCCGTTGAGCGGATTCTGTCCGTCACACCGCGCCCGACCGCGGTCATGTGCCTCAACGACACGGCAGCCCTGGGTGTGCTGCACGGGCTGGATGCCGCCGGGGTGCGCGTTCCGGCCGAGATGTCCGTGGTCGGCTACGACGATCTGCCGTTCGCCCCCCGGCTTGCGCCGCCGCTGACCACCGTCAACCAACCCAAGTACGAACTCGGCCGCACCGCCGCGGATCTGCTGCTGGACGAGACGAGCCCGGGCCATACCCACCGAGAGGTCCGGTTCCAGCCTTCGCTGGTGGTCCGTTCCACGACCGCACCGCCTCCACACTCGCGCCGCCGTCCGCGGTGACCTCACGAGCTCGTCCGCATTGCCAGTAGCCTTCGTCGGTCATTCGTCGGACTGTCGCCCGCAGCGGTGAGCAGGGCGGCGTCGGTGCCGTGCGTGTCGGGTGTGGAATGTGGACCTCGGGACAACCTCGGGTGGTCTGGCGCTGCGGAAGCCGCGACCACGCCAACCTCGAAGTGGACGCCCCAGAGCTGGACGTGCCGCGCACCAACACCGTCCCGCAGGCGACCTGATCTCGCTACACCCCACGTAGACGCATTGACAGCCGTCCATCTTGACCACGGCCAACGGGTGTCCTACGGTGGGCCGAGACCCGATTACAAACGTTGCAATCGCCCGAGACCACGTCGAAGTGGATGTGGGCGGGGGCGTCCGAATCGGCTTGCTTCGAGCTGAACGCTCACGACGCGCACCGGGTGTCACCGTAAGGAGGCAGTGGTGGACATGCAGCGATCCGGCCGGGGCACCAGCCGGCGGAATCTCTTCACTCTGATGGGCGTTGCCGCCGGCGCGAGCCTGCTGCCGGGTTGCAGCGACGCGGTGGCCGACCGCAGTGGCGCGGCCTCGGACGCACAGAAGACCGCCGGCGTCGTGCCCAAATACACTGAGCTGCGGCTTCCTGGTTTGCCGCCGCCCGACATCAAGGGAAAGCCGCCGACCCCGGACGGCTACCTCAAGTATCCCGAGCTGGTCCAAGGCGTAGCCGAGAAGCCGGGGACCGGTGGCGCGGCGATCAAGGCGATGACCCCGGCCTGGGGCGCGTTGCCGAACGGCGTCGGCAAGAACGCCTATCTGGACGGTGTCAACGCCCAACTGGGTGTGGTCGTCGACTTCAGCACGCAGGACGGCCTGAAATACAACGACAAGCTCAACGCCGTACTGGGCGCTCGCGACGTGCCCGACATCCTGGCCATCCCGGGTTGGGAGGTCGCCCGCGTCCCGCGGATGACCGAGGCGGTCAAGGCCCTGTTCGAGGACCTCACCCCGTATCTGGCCGGCGACGCGGTGACCAGGTATCCGATGCTCGCGACGCTCCCGACAGGCGCGTGGAACGCGTCCGTGTGGGCCGGGCGGCTCTATGCGGTGCCGTTCCCGCAGCACGACGCGGGCTTCCCCTGGGCGCTGTACTACCGCAAGGACTTGTTCGACAAGGCCGGCGTCGCCCCGCCCAAGACGGCCGATGAGCTGTACCTGGTCGGCAAGAAGTTCACCGACCCCGGCAGGAATGTCTGGGCGTTCAACGATGTGTTCACCATGGTGCAGATGATCTTCAAAGTGCCGAATCAGCGAGCCCACTGGAGTCTGGACGGCTCGGGCAAGCCGGTCCACCGGATGGAGACGTCCGAGTTCCGCGCCGCCGTCGAGTTCACTCACAAACTCTACCGGGACGGGTTGGTCCACCCGGACACCATCGCCTCCAAGGACGCGGACCGGGACCAGCTGTTCGCCAGCGGCAAGATAGTTTTCATGCAGAACGGCCCGGGCTCATGGCAGCCGACGCAGGCCGCGCAGCAGAAGATCACCGCCGGCTTCACCATCCAACCGGTGCCGGCGTTCGCCGCCGACGGCGGAACGCCGCTCTACTGGGGCGGCACTGATCCGATCTCCTACGCGTTCGTGAGGAAGGGCCAGGGCAAGGCCCGCACCGAGGAGATCCTTCGGGTCATGAACTGGTCGTCGGCTGCCTTCGGCACCAAGGAGGCCTTCACCCGCGACTGGGGCTTCGAGGGCAAGCACTACAAGATGACCGCCGGCGGCCCGGAGAAGCTGGACCTCGGCTTCAAGGAGAACGCGTCCCAGTACACCTTCATCGGCGGCGGCAGGCCCACCATCGCGCCCACCCCGGACACACCCGACTACCCGCGGCAGGTGATCGAGTGGGGTATAGCCACGGCGCGGTACATAGCCGAGGACCCGTGGGCGGGGATGAAGTTCGAGTGGCCCGCCCGGTACGTCTCCGTCGAGACGCCGACCGAGGACAAGATCACTGACATTCTCCGCGGTCGCCGACCGTTGTCCGAACTCGACACGGTCCTCCGGGATTGGCGCAGCGGCGGCGGCGACGAGGGTCGCGCGCTGATGGCCAAGGCGCTGGAGAACAAGCCGAAGTGAGCGCCGCCGAGACCGACGTACGGGCTCGAGAGGCAGCGGAGCCTGCGCCTCGACGCACCCGCCCGGTGCGGGCCGGCGGCCGACGGAAGATGTCGCTTCGGACCCGGCTGCGCCGCGACTGGATGCTGCTGCTGATGATGGCACCCGCGGCGCTGTTGCTGCTGGTGTTCCATTACATCCCCACCCTGGGCAATGTCGTGGCCTTCCAGGACTATGACCCGTTCGCCGGCGACAATCCGCTGCAGGCCTTCCTGCACAGCCCTTTCATCGGCTTCGGCAACTTCAGAGCGCTGTTCGGCGATCCGCTGTTCTGGGATGCCTTGTGGAACACGCTGTCGATCACAGCCTTCCAGCTGGTCTTCTTCTTCCCGCTGCCGATCCTGCTCGCGATCCTGTTCAACAGCGTGCTGTCCGGCAGACTGCGGGCCTTCATCCAGACCGTCGTCTATCTGCCGCACTTCTTCAGCTGGGTGCTCGTCGTGACGATTTTCGTGCAGATGATCGGCGGCGCGGGCCTGCTCTCCCAGCAACTGCGCCAGGCCGGGTTCGGCGGCCTCGATGTCATGACGAATCCCGACACCTTCATCTTCCTGATCACCGCGGAGGCGGTGTGGAAGGACGCCGGCTGGGGGATGATCATCTTCCTGGCGGCTCTCAGCACGATCGATTCGACCCTGTACGAGCAGTCCGCCGTCGACGGCGCGGGCCGGTGGCGCCGGCTGTGGCATATCACCCTTCCCGGCCTGCGGCCGGTCATCGTGCTGCTGCTCATCCTGCGGCTGGGTGAGGCGCTCTCCGTTGGTTTCGAGCAGTTCCTGCTGCAACGCGACGCGGTCGGGTCGCAGGCCGCGGAGGTGCTCGACACGTTCATCTACTACCAGTCCATCGCCACCGGCAACTACGGATACGGAACCGCGGCCGGTCTGTTCAAGGCCGCACTCGGGCTCCTGCTGATCCTGGCGGCGAACAAGGTCGCGCATATGCTCGGCGAGCGAGGGGTGTACTCGACGTCATGACCACATCCCAGGCCGGTCACCGGCGGCGAGCGAAAGGCGCACCGGTGTGGGAGGAGCCACCGAGCCTCCCCGGGCAGGTCGGGAAGTCCACTGTGCTGACCGCGGTGGTGCTCGCGGTGCTCGTGCCACTGTGGACCGTGGTGGTCACCAGCCTCTCTTCCCGGGAAGCGATCAACGACGCGGGCGGGCTGGTGTTCATCCCGCGAGACATCGACATGTCGGCATACCAGGTCCTGTTCGCGGGCGGCCAGGTCGCCCGGGCGCTGTGGACGAGCACGCTCGTCACGGTCATCGGTACGGCCTTCAGCCTGGTGGTCACGGTCCTGGCGGCGTACGCGTTGTCCCGACCGGGTACGGTCGCGCACCGGGGCATGCTGTTCTACTTCCTGCTCACCTTCCTCATCTATCCCGGCCTGGTGCCGAGCTATCTCGTGGTGAGCGGGCTCGGCCTGAAGAACAGCATCTGGGCGCTGATCGCACCCAGCGCGGTCAGCGTGTTCAACCTCGTCGTGGTCCGGGCCTTCTTCCAGGGCATCCCGCAGGAACTGACCGACAGCGCTCGGCTGGACGGCGCCGGCGACTTCCGGATCCTGACCCGGATCATGCTGCCGCTGTCCAAGGCCGTTATCGCGGTGGTGGGACTCTTCTACGCGGTGGGCTACTGGAACATCTGGTTCGCCGCCGTGCTGTTCATCGACGACAACAACAAGTTTCCGATCCAGCGGGTGCTGCAGTCGTACATCCTGGCCGGCCAGACACCACAGTTCAGCGGCACACAGACGACGCTACCGCCGACCTTGTCGATCAAGATGGCGATCGTGGTGGTCACCATCACCCCCATCGTCCTGGTCTATCCGTTCATCCAGCGGCACTTCATCAAGGGCGTGATCACCGGAGCCGTCAAAGGCTGAGTTCGGTGCCTGTCGCTCGAGCCGGCCAGCGGAGTTCAGCAGCCGATCCGTTCGGTGCTCAGCGCCAGGTCGTCGAGGAAGACGTCGAAGCTGGGCGGCGTCGAGCCGGCCTGGAACAGCTGCCAGCCGAATGCCACCTTGTCGAAGGTGGGGAAGACGAAGTCCACCGGGTTCCCGCCGTGCTGCTTCGTGGAGACGGCCAGCTCGGGGTTCTCGACGCCGTCGACCCAGACCGCGATCCGGTTGTCCTCGGCCTGCATCTCCCACTCGAAACATTGGTACGTGCCCTCGGCCGCGGGTGCCGACTCCCGGTGGTCGGTCCAGTCCCCGGTGGGCCCGCCGTCGGAGCCGATGCCCAGCCGGTTCTCACCCTCGGCGCCCTCGACCGGGATGAACTGCCCGCCGAGCGGCCGGACGATCTCGCTGCCCGCGTCCGGGCCGGTCGCCTCCACGAACACCCAGTGTGCGAAGTCCGGCGCGGTGGGCAGCGCGTCGACCCGGATCCGGGCCCGGCCGAAGAAGCTGTTTCCCGGAGCGGCGAAGTCCGTGACGACGAGGCGGGCCCGCCCGTTGTCGTCGGTTCGCGCGTGCAGCACCCGGTTGGTCGACTCGCTGCCCCCGGCCGGCGGCACCTGCTCGACGGTCAGCGTGCCCTTCTCCAGGTCAACCTTCCAGTCGGGGCTGGCCGCCTCGCCGATCGGCAGCGCGTCGAAGTCCTCACAGAACAGCATCGCCGGGTCGGCACAGGAACCCGGGACCGGGCGGGGCTTGGCCACCGGTGGCCGTTCCGCCGGCGCCTCGCCGGCGAACGACGGCGCCACGCCGACTCCGACCAGGGCAACCGCGACCCCACCGATCAACCACTTGTTCCAGGTACGCACGGGATACCTCCCTGTCGAGCCGACCCGATCATGGTGGGCTCCCGGGCCGGAACCGGCCAGAGGCAGTTGTCCCGGTTCCGCCGAGTAAGAACCAACGCGTCAGTACCTCGCCCGTTGGCGCAAGCGGTCGCGGACCGCCAAGGCCCCCGCGCCGAATCGCGCCGCTGGAGCATGGTCGTCATGCACCGCGTGTCGCTGCCAGGCGGCGGCGCTGGGCGCCGAAGAAGGCCACGGCCGCGAGCCAGATGCCGGCCAGCGGCAGCAGTCCCAGCCAGCCGTGGGTCAGCAGCAGCATCCGCACCCGGCCCTTCGCCCACTGCATGCCCTGCGTCCGGCAGCCGTCGGTGCTGGCGCTGAGCAGGTCGCACTGCGGCGCGGCCTGCGTCGTCGACACCGGACGGAGGCCCGCGCCGCTGCCGGGGGCCTGCGGCGCGGGTTTCGGGGCGCGGGCCGGCAGGGTGGTCAGGTCCGGCAGCCAGGTCTGGAAGGTACGCAGCATCGCCGCGTGGCCGCGTTCGTTCGGGTGCAGGCTGCCGTGCGAGAAGTTCTTCGGGTGGAATCGTTGCTCGGCCACGCCGCCCACCGACCGGATGCCGACGAAGTTCAGGCCCGGGCGGCCCTCGTTCAGTTTGTCGCAGAGCTGCAGGTTGGCGACCCGGAGCGAGGCCTCCATCTCCGCCAGGTAGTAGAAGCCGAACTCGGCCGCGGTCTCGGCGATCACCCGGTTCAGGCCGCCGGTCACGAACTCGTGCAGGAAGCGGCGCTCGCGCGGCGCCAGCGTCACGTCCTCGCAGGGGCCGGAGAGGTCGATCGGGTCCGGGTAGCCGACGGCGACCACCGGGGTGTCCGGGAAGACCGCGGCGAGCTGCCGGTAGGTCGCCCGCAGGTTGGCCCGTACCTGCTCCAGCGCGCCCGTCCAGAGCTTGCTGTGCCGGTCGCACATGCCCGGGGCCAGGCACATGAGCCCGATCGTGGAGAAGCCGGCGTCGTTGCCGCCGACGCCGACCACGACCATCGCCGGGTCGAATCCGGCGCCGTAGTCGTGCACGTACGCGTCGAGCTGGGTGCGGTCCTCGCCCGACTGCGCGTGCGGCGCCCGCGCCCCGGCGCGGTCCGGCGGGGCCACCGCCGACTGGATGTTCCAGGTGCGCGCGCCCGAGCAGGCGAGGAACTCGACCTGGTCGAACGGCCGCTGCTGGCCGGCCATCGCCGCCCAGGCGGTGGGCGACCGGCGGCACTGGTTGCCGCCGCCGACGTCCGTGCCCTCGTAGTACGTCGACGCGCCCTCGCCGGACATGTAGGAGTCGCCGAAGGCGACCAGCAGGGAGCCGGCCGTGCGGTCCGGGACCAGGTCGGACGGCACGTCGGCGGGCAGCGGGGTGACGCCCAGCAGGGCGATCGCGCTCATCACGAACGCGATGTCCGCCTGGGTGGTGGAGACGACCGCGACGACCAGCAGCGACAGCACGACGACCGCACCGAGCAGCCAGGGCGAACGGGTGAGCGCGTACAGCAGCGCCGTGGACAGGACGAAGAGCGCGAGCCCGGCGAGCCCGAGCCGGCGGCGCAGGCCCGACAGGCCGCACATCCAGCGTACGGCCAGCTCGGAGAGCAGGGCGACGCCGAGCGGCAGCAGCACCAGCAGCGCCGAGCCGAGCAGCACGTACTCCAGGAGCACGCCGGCCGTACCGGAGGCGCGGCCGAGCAGCATGATGCCGAGCAGCAGGCACACGGTTCCGGCGCTGGTCAGCGTGAGCGCCAGCGAGCGCCGCAGCCGGTCGGAGCGCAGGCCCTGGCGCAGCCAGGTGATGGTCGAGCCGGCCACGAAGTAGGCCAGCAGGATGCCGGCGAGCGCGACGCCGGCACGCGGCCAGAACTGGTACGAGCCGACCAGCGCGACCGCCAGCACCAGCAGGACCGCCCCGGTGCGCCGGGAGATCAGCCACTGCCGGTCGTCGAGGCTGTCGATGTACTGCCCGCGGACCCAGAGCGTCGCGGCGATCACGAACAGCGTGAACCACACCTGGATGGTCAGCGACGACGCCCCCGACCGCGCGAACACCAGCAACAGGATGAGGGCGGCGGCGAACACACAGGTGCGCCGGATGGCCGCATAGTCGACACGCGTCATGTCAGACAGAGGCACGACGGGCACCCGGAGATACAGGTACGCGCAGCCCGCCGGGATGGACCGTTCGGAGCCGCAGGTTCCGGAACTCCGGCGAGTTGTCCGGATGCCGCCGGGATTGCCGCATGCGCACCGAGAGAGCGCTCTTGACAGTCGGCTCGGTCTATCGCTTGCTGTGCTCAGCTCCATCGCAGCCCTGTTACGAAAGGACCTCTCCGCATGACGACACGCCCCACCGGCGGTGGCCGTCTTTCCAGGCGCCGGCACCTCGCCCGCGCCCTGGCACTCGTACTCCTCCTCACGGCGACCGGCACGCTCACCGGTACGGCCGCCTCCGCCGGCCCGGCGCGGCCGGGCCCGTCCGGGCCGAACCTCGGGGCCAACGTCACCGTCTTCGATCCGGCCACGCCGGTCGAGCAGATCCAGGCCACTCTGGACGCCGCGTACGCCCAGCAGGTCGACAACGAGATGGGCACCCAGCGGTACGCGTTCCTGTTCAAGCCCGGCACCTACGGCACGGCGGAGAAGCCGCTGCAGGTCAAGGTCGGCTACTACACGGAGATCTCCGGGCTGGGCGCCTCCCCGGCCGACGTCGTGATCAACGGCAAGGTCGAGGTGTACAACCGCTGCCTCGCCGACGGCGGCACCGGCAACTGCCTCGCGCTGGTCAACTTCTGGCGCACGCTGTCCAACCTGTCGATCAACGTCAACGGCAAGGGCCAGGACGGCTGCCGCGGTACGGCGAACTTCTGGGCCGTGTCGCAGGCGGTGTCGCTGCGCCGGCTCAACATCAGCGGGGGCAACCTGTCGCTGATGGACTACTGCACCGCCGGCCCGCAGTACGCCAGCGGCGGCTTCATCGCCGACTCGGCCCTGCCCGACGTGATCAACGGCTCGCAGCAGCAGTGGCTCACCCGCGACAGCAAGGTGACGAGCTGGTCCAACGCCGTGTGGAACCAGGTCTTCTCCGGGGTGCAGGGCGCGCCGGCCGAGACCGCCTTCCCGGACCCGCCGTACACCACGCTGGACCGGACCCCGCTCAGCCGGGAGAAGCCGTACCTGTTCACCGGCGCCGACGGCCGGTACGGCGTCCGGGTGCCCGCCGCGCGGCGCAACACCAGCGGCACGTCCTGGTCGGCCGGCCCGACCCCGGGCCGGACGATCCCGATCCGGGACTTCTTCGTGGCCAAGCCCTCCGACCCGGTGTGGCTGATCAACGCCAACCTGGCGCTGGGCAAGAACCTGCTGCTCACCCCGGGCGTGTACGACGTCGCGCACAGCATCACCGTGCGGCGCGCCGACACGGTGGTGCTCGGCATCGGGCACGCGACCCTGACCGCGGTCAACGGCGCGACCCCGCTGACCGTGGCGGACGTGCCCGGCGTCGTCGTCGCCGGCGTGACCATCGACGCGGGCACCAGGAAGTCGAACACGCTGCTGGAGGTGGGCCGCAGGAACGGTCACGGCAAGAGCTCGGCGGCCAACCCGACCACGCTCTCCGACGTCTACTTCCGGGTCGGCGGCCCGCACATCGGCAAGGCCCAGACGGCGCTCGAGGTCAACAGCGACAACGTGCTGATCGACCACACCTGGGTGTGGCGGGCGGACCACGGCGTCGAGGGCTTCACCGAGGGCGTCAACGGCGACACCCAGCGCTGGCGCACCAACACCGGCGTCAACGGTGCCGTGATCAACGGGGACAACGTGACGGCCACCGGCCTGTTCGTCGAGCACTTCCAGCAGTACAACACCATCTGGAACGGCGAGAACGGCACGACCGTGCTCTACCAGAACGAACTGCCGTACGACCCGCCGACCCAGGCCGACTGGACCAACCGGGACGGCACGCTCGGCTACGCCGGCTACAAGGTCGGTGCCAAGGTCCGCAACCACAAGCTGTACGGGGCCGGCGTCTACGTGTTCAACCAGAACAACCCGGCGATCCACACCGCGAACGGCTTCGAGGTGCCGAACCGCCCGGGCGTCAAGCTGCATCACATCATGACGGTCAACCTCAGCGCCGGCGTCATCGACCACGTCGTCAACGGCGTGGGCGCGGCGGCGGACACCACCAAGGTCGGCGTCCCGGTCTTCGTGACGGACTACCCGGCGCCGTAACCCCGGCACCGCTGGATGAGCGGGGCCGGATCCGCCACGGATCCGGCCCCTATATCCTCCGATGGAGGCGGGAATCCGGCTGCGGCCAGATTCGCCGGCGCCCCGGCTCCACGAGACTTCTCGCATGCTGAATGCCGCGCCGCCGCTGAGCCCGTACCACCGTCTCGGAAGGACCGCCGCCCACCGTTGGTGGCGTCCCGTCGCCGGCACCGCCCTGGTGGTCGCGGGCACTGTCGTGCTCATCGTGCTCGGTCTCGGGCTGACCGCGCTCGCCGCGGCGCTGGCCGGCCGGCCGAACAACGCCGAGGGCATGCCGTCCTTCGGCCCGCTGGCGGACCTGGCGCTGGAGTTCCTGTTCATCGCCACGCTGCTGCCGGTGACCCTGGCCGCCGCCCGCTGGGTGCAGCGGCGCCCGGCCGGCACGCTGTCGTCGGTCACCGGCCGGCTGCGGCTGCGCTGGCTGCTGACCTGCCTGCCGGTGGCGTTCGCCGCGGTCGTGCTGCTGCTCGGCGCCGACCTGGCGCTGACCGCGGCGACCGGCGAGGACCTGGGACTCGACGATGAGCTGGCCGGCTGGGGGCCGTTCGCGCTGGGCACCCTCGTGCTGCTGGCGGTGGTGCCGCTGCAGGCCGCCGCCGAGGAGTACCTGACCCGGGGCTGGCTGTTGCAGGCGGTCGGCACGGTCTGCCGCGGCCCCTGGGTGCCGATCGCGGTGCAGGCGATCGTGTTCGCGGCGCTGCACGGCTGGGGCACCCCGTGGGGGTTCGCCGACCTGATCGTCTTCGGCGCCGTCACCGGCTGGCTGACCGTACGCACCGGCGGGCTGGAGGCGGCGATCGCGCTGCACGTGCTCAACAACCTGGTCAGCGGCGCCCTGAGCGCGGCCTACGGCAACCTCACCATCGACGAGACCGCGGCGGACATGCCCTGGCAGTTCGCGGTGATCGACGTGCCGGTGCTGCTGGCGTACGCGGCGGTGATCGCCGTGCTGGCCCGCCGCCGGCGGATCGCCGACCGCAGCGCCCCACCCGCCCCGGTCGCGCCGGCCCCGCTCCCGATCCTGGACCGCCCGCTCGTCGCCACCGGGCGTGAGTCATGAGCCCGGAGCAGGGCAACCGCTGGTGGATCGGCGCGGCGCTGGTCCCGTTCGCCCTCCTCGTGCTGCTGCGGGGACTGCGGAACACCGAGCTGATCGCCGGCGGGCCGCTGGGGCACTGGTACGGGCAGCTCGCGGTCCTCGCGCTCGGCGCCGCCGGCTACGCGGCCGTGTACCTGCTGGTGCGCCGGGCCTTCCGGCGCCGACAGTAGCCTGCCGGGCCGATCCGCCAGGCCAGGACGGTTCGGTGCGGCGGTTCAGATGGTGTCGTCGCCGAGTCTGCCTCGGAGCTTGGCCAGCGCGCGGCTGATCAGCCGGGAGACGTGCATCTGCGAGACGCCGATCTGCTCGGCGATCTCCGTCTGGGTGAGGTTGCCGTAGAAGCGCAGTATCAGGATCTTGCGCTCACGCTCGTCGAGGGACGCCAGCGCCGGGCCGAGCGCCAGGCGGGCCTCGGCCAGCGCGTACTCGTGGTCCTCGCCGCCGAGGGTCTCGCCCAGCTCGGTGGCGCCGTCGGTGCCCACCGGGGTCGACAGCGACGTGGCGGTGTAGGCCCGCGCGCCCTCGAGGCCCTCCAGCACGTCCTCCTCGGAGATTCCCAGGTGCCCGGCGATGTCGGCCACCGTGGGCGACCGGCCGAGAGTATGGGCGAGCGTGGTGTTGGCGCCCGTGATCGCCAGGCGCAGTTCCTGCAGGCGGCGGGGCACCCGGACGGCCCAGGTGCGGTCGCGGAAGTGCCGCTTGATCTCGCCGATGACGGTGGGGATCGCGTACCCGGCGAAGTCCGTGCCGAAGGCGGGGTCGAACTTGTCGACGGCCTTGATCAGGCCGACGACCGCGGTCTGCAACAGATCGTCGACGGGTTCGCCGCGGCCGGCATAGCGGTTCGCCAGGTGCCGGGCGAGCGGCAGCCAGGCCTCGATCGCCCGGTCGCGCAGCGCCGGCCGCGACGGGTGGGCGGCCGGCATCGCCGCCATCGCGCGCAACAGCTCGTCCGCGTTGCCGGCGGTCCGCGTGCTGCTCAGTGGGGATCCTTCGGGCGATTCAAGGGCGGTGGCGGGGCGGTCGGACGGGAGGCCTTCAGGCGATTCAAGGGCGGTGGCGGGGCGGTCGGACGGGAGGCCTTCAGGCGATTCAAGGGCGGTGGCGGGGCGGTCGGATGGGTCCTCAGTCGCACGTCGCTCGGTCTTCGTGTCCACGAGATCTCCCTGGGCAATAGTTGCCATACCGCAAGCGACATTACCGGCCGGGAGGCGGTTGAAACCTGTCGCGGCGACGAACTACTCGAAGGTGTGTCCCCTCATCCCTCGATCCCCGTAGCGTTGTGCGCGGCGCCCACCGGCTTGGACTGCGGCGATCCGCGCTGGCGCAGAAAGACCGCCAGGATCGCGATCGACGCCACCGCCAGCAGTTCGGACTGCCAGTTCTGCAGCGTCCGGTTCCAGAAGTCCGGTTCCCGCAGGTAGCCCGCCCAGGAGACCGGATCCTGCAGGTCGCCGAGTTGCTCCTCGTTGTACGCTGCCACGCCGGCGACCGACTGGGCCACCCAGGAGGCGAGAAAGATCAGCCCCATGACGAGCCCGAGCGAATTCGAGAAGAGACCGAGCCGCCACCCCCGGACCCGGGCCCAGGCCGGCGAGTTCCCGGTCGCGTACTCCCCCACCTTCTGCTCCCGGTCCGATTCCAGGCCGGCCTCGTCCAGCGACTTGGACTCGGGCGAGCCCTTCTGCAGCAGCCAGACGGTCATAAACGTGTAGAGGAAGAACTGCAGATACTCCGACTGCCAGTTCTCGGCCACGTCGGTGCCGAAGCTCGCCGAGGTCAGGTAGCGGCCCAGCGACACCTCCGGCAGGCCCTCGGTGAGCTGCATCCGGTTGAAGTCGGCGTGCCCGGCGAAGGCCTGCCCCACCAGCACCACCAGGAACAGCAGCCCGAAGACCAGGCCGAGGGAGTTCTCCCGGACGAAACGCCTCACCGGTGCAGCACCCCCAACGTCACGAAGTACACCAGCCCGGCACCGACCACCAGGAGCAGCACGACGAACAGCACGCGCACGGCTCAACTCCCCCGCAACACACACACGTAGGGCCGCTCCGGGCGCGGCGTACAGCCCGCCGCGACCACCCGCCAGCCGCCGGGGAACACCGCCAGGAACACCGTGTCGCCGGTGAGCCGGACCTGGGCCCACTGGCCGTACACGTCGGTGCCGGTCACCGCCCCCGGGCCGGGCAGCTTCGCGTCGAGGACGGCCTGCGCGCACGGTTCGTCCCCGGATCCGGCCACTGCCTCGGCGGTGTCGGGGGCGAGCAGCGCGCAGGCGGTCGCGCCGTCCTGGTCCGCGACCGCCGTCAGCAGGCGGACGGCGACGTCGCCGGCGGCCCGGCTCCGGTCACCGACCGAGCCGCAGCCCGCCAGGACCAGCCCGGAGAACGCGAGCAGCGCCGCCGGCAGAGATCTTCCGCTGAGCACAGAGACCCGTGTTCCCCGGCTTCGCGGATTTCATGCTTGGTCTGTCGTGTCCCCGTACGGGAAATGTGGATGCGCGGCACGCGCCCCGGTGACTACCTTGTCGGGATGTCCGTCGAAGCCGCCCGCGCCGCCGAGGTTTTAGCCCAATTGTCCGGTCCGACCCGGCTGCTGGCCCTGGCCGAGCTCGTCCGCCGGGGCAAGGAGGGCGCCTCCCTCGCCGAACTGGCCTACGCCCTCGACCTGCCGCTGCCCAAGGTCGGCGACGCCTGCGCCCGGCTGGTCGGCCTGGGCCTGGCGACCGGCACCGGCAACGGGTTCTACCGGGCCCGGACGGAGGGGCTGCGCGAGGCGGCCGAGGCGGTGGACCGGCTCCAGCCGATCGCCGCGCTGCTCGCCGGCTATCCGCAGCTGCGCGGCAACTTCTCGCACGGGCGGCTGACCAGCCTGCCGCCCACCCTCAGCGATCGCTACCCGCTGATCGGCGAGTTGCTCGCCCGCTACCTGGCGCTGGACGGCCTGCACTCCGAGGACGAGATCAACCGCCGGCTGGCCACCGTCACCGACGACGTGGCCGCCACGCGCCGAATGCTGGTCGACACCGGCTGGCTCGAACGCGACCGGGCCGGCACCACGTACGGAGCGGGCCGGCCACTGCCCGAGCCGGCTCACTCGGCGCGATAAAGCCACCCACTCCGCCCGGTGACCCCTGATGTGATCGACCTTCACCGATCTTGAGTGACGGTCACATCCACCGGCGGCTTGTTCACGGGCGTCAAGGGCGCGCGCGTCGAGTTGGCGGAACGGCTTCGCGGGAGCGCCCACGTTCTTGGGGACCTTCCGGGCATCAAGGCCCACGCGCCGACTCGGAAAGCGACTCCGCCGGGGACGCCCGCGATCATGGAGACGTGCGGTGCGCTCGGTGCCCCAGCTCATCGAGCTCGCGCCGGGTGGAGGATCTCGTCCCACCTCTTGAAACCACAGCCTCATATAACGCATATATCGCCCACCAGACCCGCGACCTTGATACATCCGGGCGCGGAGCAGACCGCTACGCGACAAGATCCAACGTCCGCGGCCGGCGCCGCACCGTCAGCAGCCCCAAGCCCCGCCGTCCACCGACCACCGACCTTTGATACGCACAGGTGTAGACCACCAACCACCCATGAGAAGACTCCCGGATACCCCGCGGACAAGCGGGCCGGCACTACCCGATCGAGTAACCGGGGATCCTCAGGAAACCGCAGCGCCACAGCCCGTCCTGCTGGAGCCGCCCGTCACCCTGGGGGTATCGCCGACAGCAGCGAGACATTCCCGGACCACCCTCGCGGAGGGCCATCGGCCACGAAGATCTCCAGCGCCGTCATGACTCCGGCGGGCATAGCTGATCAAACGATGTCCCAATCGAGGATGCCCTCCCTGGTCACCGTGGGCCGGAACCGGTTGCCGTAGGGCCGGCCGGACTCCAGGGACTGGGCAGTCTTCTCCAGGAGTTCGGCGACCGACCCGGGCCATGCCTCGAAGGAGACACCCACCTCGTTGAAGAAGTCGCCCACCCGGCCGTGGTTGCCCGGGCGCTGGTCCACGAGCAGATTGCCGCCGTCCCCGGACGACGCGAACGGCACGAACGACTTGTCCCACCAGGTGCTCTCCTGCGCGCCGGGCACGTTGGCCAGCACCTCGCAGAGCGACAGCCACTCGGGCACGATCCCGCCGACCGGCAACGGATCGTAGAAGAACGGCAGAGTGAACGCGGCTCCCCGGCTGGTGACACCGTCGTGCCGGAGCAACGAGGCGACCAGATCGGCCGGGAACGCCACGGACATGCGGCGCTGCGCCGCGGCGATCTCCTTGGCCGCGGCCGGAGGGCGCAGCGAGCGGCGGCTGGCCGGAGCGTGTGCGGCGAGCCAGACCTCGATGCGTTTCCAGGCGGCGTTGACGCGCTTCGTGGTGGCCCGGTCCGGCACGGTGGGGGTGACCCCGGCCGGATTCCGCGGACAGACGTCGCCCACCGCTCGCCTCGGCACCGGGACGGTGCCGGTGCCGGTGCTGAGGCCGGGGTCCGGGCCGGGGCCGAGGTCGGTGCCGGGATAGGCCTCCGGCGGTAGCGGCTCGATGGTGGTCTCGAAGATCCGGGCCTCCGTCTCCGTCGAACCCGTGCGGTCGCAGAACGCCAGCCCACAGACCACCAGGGACATCGACACGAAGACGCCGGCCAGCAGCAGGACGACACGCTTGCCGCTGGCAGTCGCCGGGGGTGGCAGGGGTTGCGGCGGGGGCGGCGCGGTGTCGGCCTTGGGCCGGCCGGCCGACGCGTGCAACAGAGGATCGAGCCATTCCCTGGCAGCGGCGGCGAAGCTGTCGCCGCGGATCCCCACGTCGCCGGGAATCCGGCCGGCGGGCCTCACCGGCATCCCGGCCTCGTGATCCGCTGCGTGCACAGAGCTGGTGATGCCGCCCGCCTCAGCGGCATCACCAGCCGAGACGGCATCACTGCCAGGAACGGTCACACCCGCCGAAACAGCATCACCCGCCGGCACAGCATCAGCCGCAGAAGCCGGAGCATCCGCCGAAACGGCGGCATCACCCTCGGAAGCCGGACCGTCCACCGCGACGGCATCACCCGCAGGGGCAAGATCATCCATCGGACGGGCCGCGCCCGTTGCAGCGACAGCATCGGGTCGGGCCGCGTCGACGTTCTCCGGAGGGCTGATCGTCGAATCCGCGTCGGCTGTTGCCGGGACGACCACCGTCGCTGGGCCGACCACCGTCGCCCGGGCGCCGGGAGTTTCCGGGCCGCCGACCGTGATCACCGTGCCCGTGAGGCCGTGGCCCGACACGGCGGCGAGCGCGAGGGACGTGTGGTTTGCCGAGTCCGGCCCCGTCCCGGTGACCACCACGACCGGCGCGGAAACGGCCACCGCCAGATCCATCAGGCTCCAGCCGGCCCGGCCCACAGGGACCAGCAGGCCCGGCACGCCCACCACCAGCACGAGTCCGTGCGTCCGGGCGAGGGTCCGGACCAGCGCGGCTGCCTCGTCGACACTGAGCGGGTCGGCCGAACCGTCCGCGGCCTGCAGGAACGTGGCCACCTCGCCGCGCAGCAGCTCCCCCGGCGGATCGTCACAGCCGAAGACCAAAGCTGCCACGCGCACCGCCGACGCCGCGGCCAGGGCCGCCGCCGCGGGCTGCCAGTCGACCGTGGCCGAGGTGGTGGCCAGGGCCCAGGGGCCGCCATCCGGCCAAAGCACGGGCACGCTGAGCTCCAGGGTTAGCAGGACGCGGGACGCCGACATCGTATCGACGCGCTGTGACATTCCTCAGCCCGTAAGCCGGACCGGCCGAACGCCCCGCCAACCAGTCCGGCCCAACACCCGCCAACCAGACCGGTCGAACGCCCCGCCAACCAGACCGACCCAACACCCCGCCAACCAGACCGACCCAACACCCCGCCAACCAGACCGGCCGGCGGCGCCCGCTCGTCGGCGTCACAACCGCCATCGGCCTCTGGCGCGGACACCACTCACCGCCTGGTTCATCGCGCCACCGGCGCCGCGGTGTTCACCCTGCCCCAGTGGACCCTGTCCGTGCCGTTGCTCGCGCCGATCCCGCTGGCCCGCGTCGCACCCCCCGGAGCCAACCGGGCGGAGACACCGTTCACCCCTGATCAGCCAGGCACTCGGCGGGCAGCAGGAACCACCGCAACTTCTCAAATGCCGGCGGCAGGTCAAGGCCGACGCCGTCGATCGGCTCGCCCCGGCCGCGCATGATGCGGCGGGCCTCGTCGAGGTAGCCGGCCAGGGCGTCCTCCCCCAGCGTCGGCCGGGCCGGCGGCATCGTGACGGTGCCGTCGGCCGCGAGCCGCAGATCCGCCAGGGACACCTGCGGCCGGGTCGCGGCCACGTGGCACCATCGGCCGGTGCGCGGGTTGAAGCGGTAGTCGCTCAGCAGCCGGTGGCCGTCCCGCGCGATCAGTGCCACCGCCTCGGCGAGGTAGCCGGCGACCGTGTCGGAGATGAAGTAGTTCAGGTTGATTCTGGCCCAGCCCGGCTTCACCCCTTCCCAGCCCGCCACGATCTCGGCGTGGAATTCCCGCGAGTGTGCCTCGTCGATGCCCAGCAGGCGGTGGCCGTACGGCCCCGCACATGAGCATCCGCCCCGGGCCTGGATGCCGAACAGGTCGTTGAGCAGCGCCACCACGTAGTTGTGGTGCAGGTAGCGTTCGCCGGCCCGGATCTGGAACGAGACGATGGACAGCCGCTCGGCGTGCCGGTCGCCGAGCACCTCGATGCGGTCCTCGCCCGCCCAGCGGTCCTGGGTCCGCAGCCACAGCCGGCGTTCCCGCGCGCCGATGGTGGCGGTGCCGACCGCGTCCTTGACCGCGAAGACCAGCCCGGCCCGGATGGATTCGACGATCGCCGGGGTGCCGCCCTCCTCGCGGGCCACCGGGTCGTCCAGGTAGCGGTGGGTGACCGGGTCCACGAAGGCGACCGTACCGCCGCCCGGCACTGTCGGCACCCGGTTGGTCAGCAGGTCGCGGCGCAGCACCAGGACGCCCGGGGTCTGCGGCCCGCCGACGAACTTGTGCGGCGAGAGGAACACCGCGTCCTTGTGGTCGGCGCGGCCCGGCGCGGACTCGCGCATCCGGATCGGCAGGTAAGGGCCCGCCGCCGCGTAGTCCCACACGGACAGGGCCCCGTGCTCGTGCAGCAGCCGGGCCACGGCGGCGGTGTCGGTCAGCAGTCCGGTGACGTTCGACGCGGCGGAGAAGCTGCCGATCAGCAGCGGCCGGTCCGCGTGCGCGAGCAGCCGCCGGCGCAGGTCGTCGAGGTCGATGCGGCCGTCGGGGCCGGCGCCGATCGGCACCACGTCGGCGATCGTCTCGCGCCAGGGCAGCTCGTTCGAGTGGTGCTCGTACGGGCCCACGAAGACCACCGGGCGCTCCTGGCGGGGTATCGCCGCGCTGAGGGCGTACCGGTCATCGAGGGCCTCCGGCAGTCGCAGCCCGAGGATCGCCACCAGCTTGTTGATCGCCGCCGTGGCCCCGGAGCCGCAGAAGAGCACCACATCGTCCGGGCCCGCGCCGACGCTGCGATGGATGAGCTGCCGGGCCTCGGCCCGCAGGGCACCGGTCTGCAGCCCGGTCGCGGACGCCTCGGTGTGGGTGTTGGCATAGCGGGTCAGCACCTGCCGGCGGATGAAGTCCTCGACGAAGTCCAGCGCCTGGCCCGACGCGGTGTGGTCGGCGTAGGTGAGCCGCCGCGGCCCGTAGGGCCCGTCGAGCACCTCCCCCGCGCCGATCAGCCCGCACCGGATCCGGTCCAGCATCGGCATCGTCATGGCGGCCTCCCCGACCGGGCCGGCGTCGGTGATGGCCCGGTTCCTGCCACGATCCATCGCCACGGCCGCGACTTCAAGGCGGCCGAATGGCCGCATTTCTGTCACTCCCGGCGATCATGAGGCAAAAGCAGGCGGTCAGCGCGGCACGAACAGGCCAGCAACGAGGCAAAGCAAGCGAGCCACCAGACACAAGCGGGCAGAGCAAGCGAGGCGAAAAGCGGGCAAGCAGCCGACAGAACGCACGAAGCGGCCCCGGGCGAGCCCGGGGCCGCTCAGAAGGAGCAGGACCTACTTGTACGTGATGTCCGAGGCCTTGTACTTGCAGTACGTGCCGTCCGCACCCGAGCCGTTCGACGTCGGCTCCGCGCCGGTGTTGTTGCCGATGAACTTGTTGCAGATGACGATCTTCTTGCTGCTGTCGCCGATGATCGTGATCTTGCTGAACGTCGCGCTGTCGCCGTAGTTGGTGTTGATGCCGGCCAGCGAGCCGCCCTTGTACGTCGCCGTCACGTTCTTGATCACGACCGTGCGCTTGCCCTGGCCCGACTTGCAGTTGCCGCAGGAGCGGTACAGCTTGCCGAAGTCCTGCACCTGGAAGCCGTCGATGACGACCGTGCCGCCGACGCCGTTGTGCTGGAAGACCTTGTCGCTGGCGTGCAGCGCACCGCCACCCTTGATCGTCATGGTCGCCGAGGTGGACGACGGCTTGAAGGTCGCCGCGTCCTCGCCCACGTCCTCCCACCAGACGTTCTCCAGCGTGCAGGTCGCCTCGCAGTGCACCCCGTCGGCGGCCGGGCTGCCCAGGATGACGTTCTTCAGCGTCCCGCCGCTGGGCAGGTCGAACAGCGGGTCCTGACCCTCGTTCTGGCCGCCCGAGCCGAGGGCACCGGTGCCGTAGTAGCGCTTCATGCCGCCGTCGAAGGTGCCGGAGAAGCTCTTGGTGGCGCTCAGTGGGATCGAGCCGGTGTTCGCCGGGATCGTGGTGGCCGACGCCGTGGCGGCGGGCACCAGCGCCGCCACCGACAGTGCGGCGACGGTGCCGAGGGCGTACCAGATCTTGCGGGATCGGCGCATGCGCGGACCTCATCTCGGGGAGGGGATGGGTTGTTCCCGGACGGAGGACGGTCGCCCGGTGCCAGCCGAATATATCTGTAACATCGATGAACACAACTGTTCACATGTCTTAGGAATGCGCTTTCCTCAGGGAGTTTGCAGTGAGCGACCGGCCTGGTCTGCGGCTTCTGCCGACGCCGGACTGCAACCGGCCGGAAACTTCCCACATCGTGGGAGATCACGGAGAGCGATGGTCACCCCTCAGGTAGGCCTGCTGCTCCTCGGGGGTGAAGCCGCGGACGGCGCCGGTCTCGGCCAGCGCCCGGATCCGGTCGAGGGAGCCGCAGACGTCGCACCGGGAGAGGCGCAGCGTGCCGTCGTCGTGGACGGTGGCCAGCCCGTCCGGGCCCGGCCCGAACACCACACCCTCCACCGGGCTGCCGAAGCCGCGCAGCACGACCGGGGCACCCGGCTCGGCGGTCCGCCAGATCCGCAGCCCGCCGTCGTCGCCGCTGCTGGCCAGCAGCCGGCCGTCGGGACTGTAGGAGACGCTCCAGACGGCACCACGGTGTCCACGCAGGACGGTCGGGCTGCCGGTGCCGGCGACGTCCCAGAGCCGGATCGTGCCGTCGTGCCCGCCGCTGGCCAGCTGCCGCCCGTCCGGGCTGAAGGTGACCCGGAAGACCAGGCCGCCCGTGTGGCCGCGGAGGGTCACGGCCCGGCCGGTGGCCACGTCCCAGACGCGTACCGTGCCGTCCCGGCCGCCGCTGGCGACGTGCCGGCCGTCCGGGGCGACCGCCACCGAGCGCACCGGGCCGTCATGGCCCTTGAGCACGGTGGCCGTCCCGGCGGCGATGTCCCAGATCCGGACCGTGCCGTCGCCGCCCGCGCTCGCGAGGTGGCCGCCGTCCGGCAGGAAGCCCAGCTCCCAGACCGAGCCGGTGTGGCCGCTCAGCACCGTGGCCCGCCCGGTCGCCACGTCCCAGACCCGGACGGTGCGGTCCATCCCGGCGCTGGCCACCCGGGTGCCGCCGGGACCGGCCGCGACGGCGTTGACGTCACCGGTGTGCCCGCGCAGGATCGTCGGCGTGCCGGTGACATCGCGGGGCCAGAGCCGTACGGTGCCGTCCTGCCCGGCGGTCACCACCGGGCCGCCGGCCGGGGACATCGCGACGCCCCAGATCGCGCCGGCGTGCCCGGACAGCACCTGGGATCCGCCGGGGCCGGCCGGATCCCAGAATCGTGCGGAGCCGTCGCCGCTGCCGCTGGCCAGCCAGGCGCCGTCCGGGCTGAACGCGAGGCTCCACACCGGACCGTCGTGGCCCGGCAGCACGAGCGGATCCGTGCCGCCGTCCACGTTGAACACCCGTACCGTGCCGTCGCTGCCGCCGCCGGCCACCCGGCGGCCGTCCGGGCTGAAGGCGACCGCTTCCGCCGTACCGGAGCCGTCGCCGCGCAGGACCACCGCCTCGCCGGTCCGGTCCAGGCGCCAGACCCGGACCGTGCCGTCGGTGCTCGCGCCGGCGAGCGCCTTGGAGTCCGGGCCGAAGGCCAGGCTCTCCACCGAGGAGGCCGGGCCGCGCAGCACCCGCGGCCGGCCCGCGCCGGTCGCGGACCAGACCCGCACCACGCCGTCGCCGTCGCCGGCCGCCAGGCTGCGCCCGTCCGGGCTGTAGGCGATGCCGAGCTGCCGCACCGGCCCGCGCAGGACGGTGCCGGCCGCGCCGCCGCGCCGCACGTCCCAGATCCGGACGCTGCCGTCGTCGCCGGCGCCGGCCAGCCGCAGCCCGTCCGGGCTGAACGCCACCGTCCACACCGGACCCTTGTGGCCCCGCAGCACCCGCGGCCCGGCCTGACCGCCCAGCTCCCACACCGTGACCGTGCCGTCGATGCCGCCGGCGGCCAGCAGCCGCGAATCGGGGCTGAAGACCGGGCTCCACACCTCGCCCCGGTGACCGGCGAGCACCCGGGGCGCGCCGGTGGCCGGCCCGCGGGCGGCGCGCCGCCAGACCCGGACAGTGCCGTTGTCGCCGCTCGTGGCGACCAGCCGCCCGTCCGGGCTGTAGCCGACGCCGAAGACCTGCCCCTGCCCCGCGGCGAGCACGGAGCGGACCCGGGACTGGGCGGTGGCCTGCCGCAGCACCGCCTCGGCCGCGGGCGTGTGCCGCACCAGCAGGGCCTGCCGGGCCAGCAGCAACGACAGCTCCGGCTTCAGGCTGAGCTGCTCGCGGGCGGCGGCGGCCAGCTCGTTGGAGAAGGCCAGGTCGCGCTCCCGGCCGGCCCGCCGGGCCTGCGCCGCGCTGACCGTGGCGAGCACGGTCACCACCACGACCACCGCGCCTGAGCAGGGAGACCGCCCATCGGGTGCGGCGGCGGCGGGCCTGCTGCTCGTGCTCCTGCACCCGGTGGCCGGCCGCGAGGAAGAGGCGCTCGGCCTCGTTGAGCCGGTCGGTGGGCCGCTCCTGCCAGGACGCCAGCCGGCTGCCGCGCCACAGGAACGCGTCGTCGCGCCCGTGCTGCTCCCACTCGGCGGTCGCCTCGGTCAGCCGGCGGTGGGCCCGCAGCTGCTCCCGGTCGGCGGTCAGCCACGAGCGCAGCCGCGGCCAGCGGCGGATCAGCACCTCGTGCGCGACGGTCACCGTGTGCTCGGCGCAGGACACCAGCCGGGCCCGGGCCAGCTCGTCGAGGACGCCGGCGGCCGCCGGCCCGCTGGGCAGCTCCGCGTACGGGACGTGCCGGCGGGTGTCCTCGGTGCCCTCGCCCAGGGCGGTCAGCCGCAGGAAGATGTCCTGCACGACCTCCTGGCGGGCTGGTTCCAGCTCGCCGAAGACCCGTTCCGCCGTCCGGGCCACGGCCTCGGCGACGCCGCCCGCCTCCCGGTAGCCGGCGAGGGTCAGCAGCCGGCCCTGGCGGCGGTGCCAGGTCTCCAGCAGCGCGTGCGAGACCAGCGGCAGCGCGCCGGGCTGGTGGGCGACGTCGGTCAGCACCGCGTCCACCAGCGCCGGCTCGACCCGGTGGCCGGCCCGCTCGGCCGGGCCGGTGACGACGGCGCGCAGGTCGGCGTCGTCCATCGGGCCGATCAGCACCTGCCGGTCCCGCAGGGCCGCGACCAGGCCGGGATGCCGGGCGCAGTGCGGGTAGAAGTCCGCACGCACGCCGAGCACGACGCGGGCCCGGTCGGGGCAGCCGGCGGCGATGGCCAGCAGGCAGTCCAGAAACAGCCGCCGGGTGCCGTCGTCGCGGCAGAGCGTGAAGACCTCCTCGAACTGGTCGACCACGATGACCAGCAGGTCGATGCCGGGGTCGGCGGCCACCGCCTGCCGGACGGCCAGCGCCCCGTTGGCCGCGGCGGCGCACAGGTCGGCGTGCAGGGCCGCGGCGGGCACGCCCTGCCGGGCCGCCAGCGCGGCGGCCAGCTCCTGCACCGGCTCGGTGCCCGGGGTCAGCACCAGGCTGCCGGCGGGCCGTCCGCCGCAGGCCTCCCGGCCGGCCAGCGCCGGCACCAGGCCGGCGCGCAGCAGCGAGGACTTGCCGCTGCCCGAGGCGCCGAAGACGGCCAGGAACGGCCCCTCGGCCAGCCGGCCCACCAGCTCGCGCACCTGCGCCCGGCGGCCGAAGAACCGCTCGGCGTCCCGGGCCTGGAAGGTCGACAGGCCCAGGTACGGCGGCTCCTCCGGCGCGACGGCGGGCCGGGACAGCTCGGCGGCCAGCTGCTGCCAGCGCCGCTCCCACTCCTGCCGGTCGCCGCCGCAGCCCTGCACGTACGACAGGGTGACCGGCAGCGAGGGCAGCGACAGCCCGGCCGCCGCCTCGGACAGCATGGACGCCGAATAGTGCACGCGGGCCGCCAGCTCGCGATAGCTGGGCCGGCCGGCCCGCAGCCGCAGCTGGCGCAGCTCCCACGCGAAGCGTTGCAGCGGACCGGCCTCCGGATCGACCTGACGTTCGGCACGCCCCACCGACGACCTCCATATGCATCGATCTGATGACAGCCCGCCCGGACATTGTCCGGGCATTGATTGATCGATGGAAGTCAACAAGCGGACATGCGGGAACGGTTGCTAGACAGGAACGGTCCGGTCATCGACGGGGGGATCGGAGCCCGGGCCGTGGCGACTTCTCGCCACGGCCCTCGTGCGGCTCAGCCGCCGTGGTGTCCGACGGTCACCGGCCCGGAGGAGTCGCCGCTCTCGCCGGCGTGGTGCAGCCGGGCGTGCACCCGGTCGATCAGATCCCGCCGGGTGAAGGGCTTCTCGATGATGGTGACGCCCTGCTGCAGGGTGCCGTTCTCGGTGAGGACCGGCTGGGCGTAGCCGGACATGTAGAGCACCGGGATCTCGGGCCGCAGCTCGTGGATCCGGGCGGCCACCTCGTTGCCCATCATGTTCGGCATGATCACGTCGGTGAGCAGCAGGTGGATCGGCTCCGGGTGGTGCTGGACGATGCTCAGGGCGGCGGCGCCGCCGTCCGCGACGAGCACCTCGTAGCCGGCCCGGGCCAGGATGCGGCCGCTCGCGTCGCGCAGCGCCTCCTCGTCCTCCACCAGCAGGATCGTCGCCTCCCGCGAGCCGGGGGCCGCCGGCTCACCGGCATCCGCCGGAGCACCGGCGTCCGTGACGGCGGCGGCGTCGGAGGCCGGCAGCACCAGGGTGATGGTCGTGCCGATGCCGGCCTCGGAGTAGAGGCGGACGTGGCCACCGGCCGCGGTGGCGATGCCGTACACCGTGGCCAGTCCCAGGCCGGTGCCGGCGCCCTGCGGCTTGGTGGTGAAGAACGGCTCGAAGGCCCGCTCGGCCACCTCGGGCGGCATGCCGCTGCCGGTGTCGCTGACCCGGAACCGCACGTAGCGGCCCGGGCTCAGCTCGGTGCAGTCCGCGACGTCGTCCTCGTCCAGCTCGGTGTTGCTGGTGTCGATGGAGAGCGTGCCGCCACCGGGCATCGCGTCCCGGGCGTTCACCGCGAGGTTGAGCAGGATCTGCTCGAACTGGCTGGGGTCGACGCTCACCGGCAGCAGAGCGCTGTCCAGGTGGGTGACGAGGTGGATGTGCTCGCCCAGGGTGCGGCGCAGCATCTGCTCGACGTCGCCGACCACGTGGTTGAGGCTGAGCACCTGCGTCTGGGTGATCTCGCGGCGGCCGAAGGCCAGCAACTGCTTGGTCAGCCGGGTGGCGCGCTCGGTGGCCCGGCCGATCTGCGCCAGGTCGGCGCGGGCCGCGGTCAGCTCCCCGGCGTCCGGGGCGGGCGTCTGCAGGGTCTCGGTGAGCAGCTCGGTGTAGCTGGCGATCACCGCGAGGATGTTGTTGAAGTCGTGCGCCACGCCGCCGGCCAGCTGGCCGAGGCTCTCCAGCCGGCGGGTGTGCTGCAGCCGCCGCTCGGCGGCGTCGTGCTCGGCCTGCGCGGCCAGGCGCTCCCGCTCGGCCTGCGCCTGCAGCCGCTCGGAGACGTCGCGGACCGCGGCCGAGACGATGACACCCTGGTCGGTCTCGAGCGCCGAGAGGCTGATCTCGGCCGGGAACTCGCTGCCGTCCTTGCGCACCGCGGCCAGCTCCACACCGCCGCCCATCGGCCGCGGCTGCGGGCTGGAGAAGTAGTGCAGCCGGCGGCCCGGGTGCGCCGCCCGGACCCGCTCCGGCACCAGGATGTCGACGGACTGCCCGAGCAACTCGTCGCGGCGATATCCGAACAGCCGCTCCGCCTGCGCGTTGAGCAAGGCGATCCGCCCGTCGGCCGTGACGCCGACGATCGCGTCGGGTGCGGCCTCCAACAGCCCGCGGAACATCGCCTCGGCCCGCTGGCGCTCGCTGATGTCGCGCACGATGCAGGCCACGCCGAGCGGCTGCCCGCTCGCGTCGGCGATGAGCGACGAGGTCAGCGACACCGTGACCGGCACGCCGTCCCGGGTGCAGTTGCGCACCTCGACCTGGTCGACGCGCTCGCCGCGGAGCACACAGGCCAGCAACTCCGCCTCGCGGTCCCGGCAGTCCTCCGGGAAGAGCATGGCGGCGTCGCGGCCCACCGCCTCGTCGACGCGGTAGCCGTACAGCCGCTCGGCGCCGGCGTTCCAGCTGGTGATGATGCCGTCGACGGCCTTGCCGATGATCGCGTCGGCGGAGGACTCGACGATCACCGCGAGCCGCTGGCGCTCCGCGAGCACGGCGGCCCGCTCGGCCAGGGCCGCGGCCTGGCTCGCCAGCTCGGCGAAGAGCTCGACGTCGTCGTCCGCGAACAGGGTCCGGAACCGGTGCAGCAGCAGCAGTGTTCCCCCGGGGGCCGGCAGCGGCGCCGCGTTCACGAAACGGGTGCCGCTGATCCGGGCCAGGTCCGCCGCGACCGGCGGCGGATCGGTCCAGCCCGCGAGCGCGTCGATGGTCACCGCCACGGCGGGCAGGCTCGCCACGTCCGCCGTACGGCAGCGCCACGCGGCGAGGTCGAGGACCGGATCGCTGATCACCTGCACCGTGCCGCCCGGCTTGGGCAGCAGGACCACCACCAGGTCGGCGCCGAGCACCTGCCGGGCCCGCTCGCAGTAGCGCTGCCAGATCCGGTGCGCGGGCTCGGCCGGCGGGGCGGCGAGCAGGCTCCGCATCAGGGCGTTCGCCGCGCCCCAGGACCAGGTGCGCCGCAGCCAGTGCGGTGGCATGAAGGCCAGCAGGTACATGAGTGCCGAGACGACCGCGAGGGACCGGGGCACCACCGCCACGCCCGCGCCGGCGAGCAGCATGGTCGCACCGAACAGCCCGGTGCCCACGGCGGCGCACGCCAGCCGGATCCGGGCCGCACCGCCGCGGCGCCGGGCGTCGACCGCCAGCAGCGCCGCGGCCACCGCCTCCACCAGGAAGAACAGCGTCACCACCGGCCACACCACGTGGTCGGGCAGCGGCTGCGCGATGACCAGCACGGGCACCGCGGAGGCGATCCACGCCGCGAGCGCGCCCCAGATCACCCAGGACGGCACCGGGCGCAGCCGGCTCACCAGCCGCAGCGTGAAGAACGGCTGTCCCAGCAGCACGCCGGTGACCAGGCCGGCCACCGTCCGGGACGGCATGCCCACCGCCAGCCGGAGCACACTCAGCACGAACAGCATCGCCACCGCGCTGAAGATGAGCATGACATCACGCAGCAGCGGGTCACGGCGGCGGAGATAGCCCACCGTCGCCCACACGAAGATCAACAAGAACAGGGCCGTGACCGCGAGACCCGCCATCAGTACCCCCGCACTGCCGAATCCTGGTGCCGCATCACCTCATGCTTGACGAATGCGGAGGACGCCGAGGCCGAAACGGTCAATTGGTCCGGCGCCGGGGCTCAGCGCACGACGGCCCGGCCCGGCGCCGGGGCCGGCTGGAACACCGCGAGGGCCTGGCCGTCCACCGCGGCGACGACCCAGGGATGGCCGACGTAGGTCGGCTGGGTATAGGTCTCACCCGGCCGGAGCGTCTGGTACGTCACCCGGCTGCCGTCCTGATCGATCCAGGAGACGGTGACGACCTGGCGGGTGTCGTTGACGAACGCCACCTGGGTCGGCGTTCCGTTGCCGCCGGAACGCAGCGTCGGCTCGGTGGTGACGGGCAGCGCGGTGAGCTCGGGCCAGGTCGCCGCGTCCGCGTCCGCCCGGGCGGTCTCGGAGCTGACCCGTGGCGCGGACCCGGGCTGGTTCTCCTCCCCCGTCCGCAGCAGCCAGACGGTCGCCACCCCGGCCCCGGCGAGGCAGAGCAGCGCGGCCAGGACCGCGACGCCCCCGAGAACCCAGGGCAACCGGCTGCCGCGGCGCGGCGGCGCGTAGGCCGGCACGAAGTCCGGCGGTGGTGGCAGCGTCATGCCGTCACGGTAAGCGGCGGGTCAACGCCCGCCGCAGCGCTGCGCCGATACGGCGTTTCCGGGCACGTCCCGGCAGCCCACGGCCTCGGCTCCGGCATCCGTCAGCTCGCGGGCAGCTCGAAGTGCCACACGATCACCGCCGGCGCGTCGTTCCAGGCGGCGGCCGTCGCGGCCGGGACGATGCCCACCAGCGACCAGGGCCAGTCGTCCCACGGCCCGGGCGTCGCCGACAGGTCGACGGCCGCCTCGCCGGCCGCGCCGCCGGCCGCGCCCGGGCCGGCGCTGCGTCCGGGTTCCTCGCAGCGGCGCACCCGCAGGCCCAGCGGCAATGCCGCGGTGAGGTAGTCGGCTGCCCGGTGCCGGTAGGCCGGCAACAGGCCGGGCCCACCGACGGCGGAACGCATCCGGGGCACCGAGCCGAGCGCCACCGTCTCGTGATGGACGTCGGTGATCAGCAGGTGCCCGCCGGGCCGCAGCACCCGGGCGAACTCCCGGAACGCCGGCCCGAGGCGGGGCAGATGGACCAGGGCCAGCGCGCACACGATGACGTCGACGTGGTCGTCCGGCACCGGCAGGCTGTGCAGGTCGCCCCGGCGGAAGTCCGCCTCCGGCACCCGGGCGCGGGCGTGCTCCAGCATGTCCGGCGAACTGTCCACGCCGATGACCCGGTGCCCCCGCGCGACCAGCCGCCCGGAGTGCCGGCCGGTGCCGCAGGCGGCGTCCAGGGCGACGCCGGGTGGCAACGGATCGAGGATCTCGTCCACGAGCGGTTCCTCGAAGGCGAACAGCCCGTTGCCCGGCTGGTCGTAGGTCCGCGACCAGACCTGGTAGCCCGCCACGGTGCCGACCCGCTCGGCCGTGACGCCCGGGCCGCCGAGCTCCGGGTGGTCCAGCAGCCGGCGGATCTCGGCGATGCGGGCCTCGGTGAAGCCCCGGTCGTGCTCCCCGCCGAAGGCCCGCAGCAGGGCGACGCCCTCGAGGCCGAGCAGGTACGCCAGGGGCAGCTGGTAGACCATGGCGGGACGCTATCGGACCACCGGTCCGGGCCGCGACGGACTTTTCGCGGGTCCGGCCGTACCGCGACTGCGGTACTTCGATCACCGCGGCTGGGCGACGACCCGGCGGCCCTTTCCGACGACCGTAGGGGAGGTCAGATCGCCTCCTCGAAAGGTCCGTGTCGTGAGAGCTCTCGCCCAGAAATGCTTCCGGTGGCGGTTCGCCGTCCTCGGCGGCTGGATCGCCACCCTCGTCGCCCTGATCATGCTCGTCATCGGGATCGGCACGGCGTTCACCGACGACGCCGAGCTGCCGGACAGCGAGTCCGCCACCGCCTACAGCCTGCTCGCCGAGTCGGGCGCGCAGGGTACGGGCACCGAGCAGGGCACCATCGCCTGGCACACCGACGGGGTGGCGATCGGTGACGCGGCCGTACGCCGGCAGGTCACCGCCATGCTCGGCCAGGTGGCCACCATGCCGGGCGTGCGGGCCGTGGTCAGCCCGTACGACCAGGCCGGAGCCCGGCAGCTGGACGCCGCCTCGGACACCGCCTACGCGACTGTGGTGCTGGCCGAGGACGCCGACGTCACGCCGATCACCGACGCCGCGACCAGCCTGCGCAGCGGCACCCTCGACGTCGAGGTCGGCGGTACGGCGTTCACCGAGCTGCCCGCCGCCTCGCACGGCACCGAGATCGTCGGCATCCTGGCCGCGCTGGCGATCCTGCTGCTGGTCTTCCGGTCGGTCTGGGCCGCGGTCCTGCCGATCGTCACCGGCGTGGTGGGGGTGTGCGTCTCGCTGCTGGTGGTCATGCTCGCCTCGCACGCCGTCGACCTGGCCGCGACCAGCCTGACGATGGGCGCGCTGATCGGCCTGGGCGTCGGCATCGACTACGCGCTGTTCATCGTCAACCGCTACCGCAAGGCGCTGCTGGGCGGTGCGCGCGTCCCGGACGCGATCGCCCAGGCGCTGGACACCTCGGGCCGGGCCGTCGTCTTCGCCGGGGTCACCGTCATGGTCGCGCTGCTCGGCATGTTCGTGGTCGAGCTCGGCATCCTCACCGGCATGGCGCAGGCCGCCGCTGTGACCGTCCTGTTCACCGTCGCCGCGGCGATCACCCTGCTGCCCGCGCTGCTGGGCATCCTCGGCCACCGCGTCCTGTCCCGCCGCCAGCGCGCGGCGGTCGCGGGCACCGCGGGGGCCGGCCCGGCGTCGCCGCAGCACCGGGCCGGGCTCGCCGTGCGCTGGGCCGGCCTCGTGCAGCGCGCGCCGCGCCGGATGGGCCTGCTCGCCCTGCTGGTGATCGTGGCGCTGGCCGCGCCGGTGGCGACCATGCGGGTCGGCGACGCCGACGCGAGCAGCGATCCCGCCGGTTCCTCCGCCCGCGCCTACTACGAGCTCATGGCCGACGGCTTCGGCCCCGGCTTCGACGCCTCGCTGCTGCTCGTCGCCCGCACCCCGGACGCGGCCTCGGCGCGGGCCTTCACCACCCTGGTGGGCCGGCTCGCCGCGGTCGACGGGGTCGCCTCGGTGGCGGCGGCGCCGGCCGCGGCCGGGCAGCGCATCGCGGTCGCGACCGTCGTCCCGGCCACCAGCGCCCAGACCGAGGAGACCACCGAGCTGGTCGGCACCCTGCGCGACGACGTGATCCCGGCCGCCGAGTCCGGCACCGGGCTGCGGGTGTACGTCGGTGGCACCACCGCCACCAGCATCGACATCTCCGCCGCGCTGATCGACAAGCTGCCGCTCTACCTGGGCCTGGTCGCGGTGCTCGGCTTCCTGCTGCTGGCGGTCGCCTTCCGCAGCGTGCTCGTGCCGCTGGTCGGGGCGCTCACCAACGTGGCCACGATCTTCGTGGGACTCGGCGCGGTCACCGCCATCTTCCAACTCGGCTGGGGCGCGGAGCTGCTCGGCGTCGGTTCGGGCGCGCCGGTGATGTACCTGGTGCCGGTCATCATCGTCGGCGTGATGTTCGGCCTCTCGATGGACTACCAGGTCTTCCTGGTCAGCCGGATGCACGAGGAGTGGACGCACACCCGCGACAACCTGAAGGCCGTCCGCGCCGGGGTGGCCGAGACCGGTCAGGTCATCGCCGCCGCCGCGCTGATCATGCTCTGTGTGTTCGCCTCGTTCGGCTTCAGCGGTGAGCGTATCGTGTCCGCGATCGGCATCGGCCTGGGCATCGCCGCCCTGGTGGACGCCTTCGTGGTGCGCCTGACGCTGGTGCCGGCCCTGATGCGGCTCATCGGGCGCGCCAACTGGTGGTATCCGCGGTGGGCCGAGCGGATCACGCCGCGGCTGTCGGTCGAGGGCGCGGCGGCGCCCGCGGCCCGGCCCACGGCCCGGCCCGCTGCCGCGCCGGCCGGTCGTGAGCCGGTCGGTGCCGGACCGATGACGAGGGAGTGACGATGGGCCCGGAGGCGCTCGCCAGGCGACCGACAGGGCCCGCCCACGACACCGCCCAGGCGCGCCGCGACAAGCGGGGCGGCTGGGCGGCGGGGTTGGCGTTCCACGTCGTGGTTCTGGGCACCATGCTCGCCGCCGTCACCCTGCGGCAGGGACACGAGGAGTTCCCCGGCCCCACCCTGCTGGTCTTCACCGTGCTGTCCTGGCTGCCGCTGCTGGCCCGGACCCGGTGGCCGCTCGCGGTGCTCGGCGCCACCGTGCTCGCCGAGTCGCTGCACCTGGTGGTCGTGCCGTTCGTCGACCCGGGCCTGGCCACGCCGATCGCGATGGCCGCGTACCAGCCGGTGCCGCTGGCCACGATGGGCGCCGCCTGGACAGTGGCGACGCGCCTGCCGCGGGCGTACACCTGGGCCGCCTGCGGCCCCGCTGCCGTCATCCTGCTGATCGTCAGCCTCATCGCCCGGCCGCACAGCCTGATCGCGACCGACATGGTGATGTTCGACCTGGTCGTCATCGCCACCACTGTCGGGCGGTTCGTCAGCGGCCACCGGGAACGCGAGGCGCTCCGCGCCCTGCAACGGCAGGCGGAGACGAACGCCGAGGTCGTCGCGGAACGGCTGCGCATCGCCCGGGACCTGCACGACGTGCTCGCGCACCACCTGACCCTGGTGAACGCGCAGGCCGGCGTCGCCGGCTATCTGATGCGCACCGACCTGCCGGCCGCCTCGACCGCGCTGCAAGACATCAGCACGCACACCCGGCGGGCACTGGACGAGCTGCGGGCCACGGTCGGCCTGCTGCGCCAGGACGGGGAGGCCGCCGGGCCCGAGGGGCGGCGGCCCGTGCCCGGGCTGGAGCGGCTCGACGAGCTGCTCGGCGGGTTCCGGTCCGCGGGGGCGGTGATCGCGCTGCGGGTGACCGGCCGGCCCGGCCCGCTCGCCGCCGGCGCGGACACGGCCGCCTACCGGATCGTGCAGGAGGCGCTGACCAACGCCACCAAACACGCAGCCGGCGCCGGCATCGCCGTCCACCTGCACTGGTCGCCACGCGCGCTGGAGCTGCGGATCGAGAACCAGCCGGCGCCGCACCGGGCCCGCGCGCTCCCGGCTCCGGGCACCGGGCACGGGCTGATCGGCATGCGGGAGCGGGCCGGCTCCTGCGGCGGCCTCCTGGACACCCGGTGGACACCGGAGGGCGGCTTCGCCGTGACCGCGACCCTGCCGGCGGAGGCCGCCGGCACCGAATCCCCCACTACCGGAAGGCTGGCACCGTGACCATCCGCGTCCTCCTCGCCGACGACCAGGCGCTGCTGCGTGCCACGTTCCGGCTGCTGCTCGACTCGGCGCCCGACCTGGAGGTGGTGGCCGAGGCCGCCACCGGCGACGAGGCGGTGGAGCGGGCCCGCAGCGCCCGGGCCGACGTCGTGCTGATGGACATCCGGATGCCCGGCACCGACGGCATCGAGGCCACCCGGCGGATCACCTCCGACGAGTCCCTCGCCGGCGTGAAGATCCTGGTGCTGACGACCTTCGAGACCGACGAACTGGTGGTGGCGGCCCTGCGGGCCGGCGCCAGCGGCTATCTCGGCAAGGGGGTGGACCCGGAGGCCCTGCTGCAGGCCGTACGCACGGTCGCCGCCGGGGAGTCCCTGCTGTCGCCGGCGGCCACCACGGCACTGATCGAGCGGTTCCTGACCCAGCCCGACGCGCGCTCGGGCACCCAGCTGCCCGGGCTGGCCGAGCTCACCGCCCGGGAGCGGGAGATCACCGTGCTGGCCGGCGCGGGGCTGTCCAACAACGAGATCGCCGAGGAGCTGTTCATCAGCCCGGCGACGGCGAAGACGCACGTCAACCGGGCGATGATGAAGATCGGTGCCCGGGACCGGGCGCAGCTGGTGGTCTTCGCCTACGAGAACGGCCTGGTGGTGCCCCGCGGCCGGGGCTGACCGCGATCAGCGCAGGACGCGGACGGCCAGGGTGCACGTGTCGTCGTCCGGCCCGGCGGCGGGCAGCAGGTCCCGCAGGCGCTTGAGGGTCAGCTCGCCGGACTCGGCCGACACCTCGGACAGGGTCCGCTTCACCTGCTCCAGCAGGTCGGCGCCGGCCGGGTCGCGCCGCTCCACCAGCCCGTCGGTGTAGAACAGCACCAGGTCACCCGGCTGCAGGGCGACGCTGACGACCGGGTAGCGGGCGTGGTCGGCCGCGCCCAGCAACACCCCCGGCGGCAGCGGGAGCTCCTCGGTCCGCCCGGCGTGCGTCAGCAGCGGCGCCATGTGCCCGCCGCGGGCCCAGGACAGCACGCCGCTCGCCGGGTCGTAGGTGGCGATCACGGCGGTGCCGGTGATGGCCAGCTGCCGGCTCAGTTTGTTGAGGTGACCGAGCAGCACGCCCGGATCGCAGATGCCGATCGACAGCCACGCGACCAGCGCGAACCGCAGATGCGCCATGCCGCTGGCCGCCTCCAGCCCGTGGCCGGCGACGTCGCCGACCGCGAGCAGGGTGTGCCCGTCGGGCAGCGGCTGCGCGTGATACCAGTCGCCGCCGACCTGGAGGGCCTTCTCCGCCGGCAGATAGCTGACCGCGGCCTGCAGGCCCGGCAGCGGGAACGGCTCCCGGGGCACCGGCTGGATCAGATTCTGCAGCTGGCCGGCGAGCCGGTGCTCGGCCAGCGCGGTGATCTCCCGGCTGCGCAGCTGGTCGCCGAGCCGCTCGATCTCGCTCCGCGAGTCCACCCGGGCGGTGACGTCCTGCACCACCGCGCAGATCTTCAGCGGCGTCCCGTCGGCGTCCCGGGCGGCGTCGGAGAGGACCCGCAGATACTTGACCTTCTCGCCGGGCTGGAAGCGGACCGTCACGTCCGAGGTGGCGCCGCTGTCCAGCGTCTGCCAGGCGGCCTCGCTCAGCCCGGCGTCGGCCGGCAGCAGGATCGCCGCCTGCTCCCGGCGGCTCAGCGGGCCCCGCGCGGGATCCCGTTCGAAGATCCGGTACATCCCCGGCGACCACGTGCTGCGCCCGGTCCTCAGGTCGTACTCGGCCCAGCCGAGGTTGCCCAGCAGCTCCGTTCTCGCCAGCCGGCGCTGGTCCTCGTCGAGCCGTTGCCAGCAGACGAGCAGCCCGCCCCACATCGGGTGCGCGCTCACGTCGAACAGCGCCTCGGTGACGACGCCGGCCTGCTGTTCCCGGTACCAGAACCGCGGCGCCGCGCCGGGCTCGCCGGTGGCCTGCACCTGCTGGTACAACCGCCACAGCGGGCCGCCGACCATGCTCGGATACAGCTCGGAGAGCAGCGCGCCGACCCGGGAGGCGCCCCGGCCGTAGACGTCGCCGTCGTTGCCGCTGACCGCGGCGATCCGGAAGTCGGCGACGGGCCCGTCCTCCGGCACCGGCAGCAGCCACGTGCAGCCGGCCGGGATCACGGCGAGAACCTCCCGCACCAGGGCGCCCCGATCGGCCGGCGTCCCCGCCGGCGGGCCCGCTGCGCCGGCCGCGGAGGCGCCCCGCGCACCGTCAATCGCCATGCCCAGCAGCCTAACGGTCGGCGGCCGCGGGTGAACCCGGCGACAGCGGGACCGACACCGGCGGGGTCCACTGTGGGTGCCGGCGGAGAATCGACCGGGGGATTCACCGGAATGGGTGGTTCATCGATATCACAGGGCCCGACGGTTGGCCGGTCGCGGGGGGTCCGCGTCGAATCGGCGACCGCCATTGCCGACATCCGGCGATGTAAGGGTTGCCAAGTTCGCTCGAAGGCCGGAGCATATCCGCGTCGGTGTACGCGCTTTCCGCGCGATACGGCCTGATTCTCCAGCGAACGGAAAAGCGTGACCTCTCCTGACCCTTCCATGGACTCCGCGGATGACACCCAGACCCGGTTGCGGGTCGGCGGGTGGCTGCCACCGTACGAAGCATTTCGTCCCGGCACCGGCCCGCTTACTCCGCCGCTGGTTTACCGCTCACATCCACCGACGAATGTCGATACCTCTTATGCGCTGAGTAGGGCGACAAAGAACGAGCGGCGACGTTCCGCGACGGTGTTCTGTGCCGCCGTCGCCTGTCTGTTGATGATCGGGGTGGCGCTCACCCAACTGGGCGAACGGCCGGCCACACCCGAGGCGGCCACCGAGGCGCAAGAGCCGATCTCGCCGTTGCTGCCACCGCCCTACGTGCCGGCCAGCATCAGCTCGGCGGAGCCGATCGACGGCCTCGCCCCGACCCGGGCGGCGGCCCTGCCGCCCACCACGGGCGTGCGGCAACCGCGCCCACCGGTCGAGGCCGCGGCCACGACCCCCGGCCGCGAAGCCACCTCCGCGCCGGCGGGCACGACGCCCAAGCCGGATCCCCCGCGCGAGACGACGCCTCCCCCGTCACCGGGGCTGCGGATCGACGCCCCGGTCAGCCTCGCCCTGAGCGGCGCACCGGGCCTGCTGGTGCGGCACCGCGACTTCCGGGGGCGGGTCGACCGGATCGGGCCGGGCAGCTCCGCGCTGGACCGCGCCGACGCCCGTTTCATCGTCCGGCGGGGCCTGGCCGACGATGCCTGCGTCTCGTTCGAGTCGAGCAACTATCCCGGCCGCTTCCTGCGGCACCGCGACTTCGGGATCCGGCTGGACCGGCGGGACGGGACCCGGTTGTTCGACCTGGACGCCACCTTCTGCGCCGAGACCCGGGGCGGTGCCATCGTGCTGCGCTCGCACAACTATCCGGACAGGTTCGTGACCGAGAGCGGTTCGCTGCTGAGACTGACGCCCGCGTCGACCGGTACGGCGACCGGGTTCGTCGTCCGCTCCCCGCTCTGACCACCGGTTCGCGCGTCCGGCGAGCGGGAGAGGAATGAGGCAAATGTTCCCACCGACCGACCAGGAACCGTCGAGCAGCCTGCAGGCGATCGCGATGTGGGCGGAGAAGGTGCACGGCTCCTCCGATCCCCGGGAGCTGTGGGTGCCGCTCGACACCGATCTGCGGACGACCATCGCCCAGAGCTTCCTGCTGGGCATGAACGAGCGGCCCGACGACGCCCGGGCCGCGGCGCTGGCGGCCCGCAACTCCGCCGATCCGTGGTTTCCCGACATGATCCAGCGCTGCGCGCGGCACTGGCGCCGGTTCTACGCGTTCCTCGCCCCCGGGGTGCCCACGGCCAGCCGCTCGCAGCCGGTCGGCGCCGACATGGAACTGACCGTCGTGCCCACCCTGGCCCACTCCGGCGCGCCGGACCGCGGCCCGTCGGCCACCAGCCAGGCCTTCATCACCCGGTGGACCGGCGACCGCTGGGTGATCGCGGCCCTGAGTCACAAGCTGCCGGTGCCGGGCTGGCCGCCGACCGAGTGGATCATCCCGCACCTGCGCAAGCGCCGCCCCTAGCCGCAGCCGGGCACCACTTCGCTCAGGTCCGGCCGGCATCCGCCGAAGCTGTCAGCCATGAGCGCGATGCTTTCCGCGGTGGACGAGCCGGGCACGGACCGGACCGCCCCGACGGCATCGCCCGGCCCCGCCACGGTGACCCGTGAGTCCCTCGCCGACCTGCTCCACGACCTCGAGCTGCGCACCGTGGAGGACTTCCGGGCGGTCGCCGGCCCGGCCCGCCGGGCCGAACGCGTCGCCGCCGAGCACGGCTGGACCGACCTGCGGAAACGCGCCGAGCTGGTGACCGGGGACGTGCTGGGCCGGCTGGGCCAGGTCGCCGACCAGGGCCGGATCGCGAAGTCCGTCAACATGTGGGCCCAGGAGCACGCCGACCGGTACCTGCTGGCCCGCAGCCATCGCCTGCTGGCCATCTTCTTCCGGCGGCTGGGCGATGCCGCGGAGGCGCTGACCCATGCCGTCCCGGGCGTCGAGTACGCCGATGTCATGCCGCCGCTGATCCGCGCCAGTCACCTCATCACGCTGGCCCTCGTGCTGGACCTGAACGGCTCGTTCGAGCAGGCCCAGGAGCGGTTCAGCGCGGCGCTGGAGATCGCCACCAAGCACGACGCCGCACCGATGGTGATCACCATCCTCAACAACATGGCGTTCACCGCGTACGAGAACGAGGACGGGGCGGCCGCCGACGAGCTGGTGGCCCGGATCCGCCGGATCGCGGCGGAGCACACCCTGGTCCTCGACGGGCTGTACCTCGACACGATGGCCCGGATCAGCATGATGGGCGGCCGGCCCGCCGAGGCGCTGGAGATCCTGCGCCCGGTGCTGGCGGATCCGGACGGCCCGCTGGTCACCGAGGGTGACGCCCTGCCGGAGTGCCTGCTCACGGTGGCCGAGGCGCACCGGCTGAGCGGGCAGCCCGAGCAGGCCCGCGAGGCCCTCGACGAGGCCGCCCGCCTGGCCGGCGAGCGTTCCCTCGCGAGCGTCACGGCCCGGGTCCACGAGGCGCGGGCCGAACTGCACGCGCTGACCGGCGACTTCGCCGCGGCCTACGCGGAGTACCGGCTGTTCCACGCCGCCACCGAGAAGCTGCACAGCGTCCAGCGGGAGATGCGGGCCCGCGCGGTGCAGGCCGTCTTCGAGACCGCCGAGGCCCGGCTGGCCACCGAGCAGTTCCGGCAGCTGGCCCTGCACGACCCGCTGACCGGCATCTACAACCGGCGGCACGTGGACGAGCAACTGGAGCGGCTGGCGGGCAGCGCCACGCGCGACGGCACCGCCCTGTCGGTGGCCCTGGTCGACCTGGACTTCTTCAAGCGCGTCAACGACACGTTCTCGCACGGGGTCGGCGACCAGGTCCTGCGGCGGGTGGCCACCCTGCTCGGCGACGCGGTCGCCGAGCCGGCCCTGGCCGCCCGGCTGGGCGGCGAGGAATTCCTGTTGGTGCTGCCGGGCGCGGATCCGCTCGCCGCGACGGCGGCGTGCGAGCGACTGCTGGAGACGCTGCGGCGGCATCCGTGGCAGGACCTGACCGGCAGCCTGCCGGTCACCGCGAGCATCGGGGTGGCGAGCTTCCCGCACGACTTCGGCTCTTCCGGCGGCGCGAGCGGGTCGGCGCTGCTCACCCTGGCCGACCACAACCTGTACGCCGCGAAGCACGCCGGCCGGAACCGGGTCGTCCACGGCGCGCTCGCGCCCTGACCGGCCGGTCGCGTGGACCGTCGTCGATGATCCGCGCCGCGACATGGCTCTCATGTCTTTGACGTCGGCGCGGCTGGCGCACACCATGACGCTGTGATGAGAGCTTCCTCCGACAGACCCGCCGGGCGGCGGCGCGAGCAGTCGCTGAGCATCCGCGACGTCGCAGCCGCCGCGGGCGTGTCCTATCAGACCGTCTCGCGGGTGCTCAACGAGTCGCCGAGTGTCAGCCCGGAAACCCGGCAGGCGGTGCTGGAGGTGATCGGCCGCCTGGGCTACCGGCCGAACCGCGCGGCCCGGGCGCTGGGCTCGGGCCGGGCCACGGCCGTCACCGTCGTGACCACCAACACGATGCTCTACGGGTATGCCGCCACCCTGCAGGGCATCGAGGAGGCCGCCCGGCTGCGCGGCCTGGCGGTGGGCATCCGGGTGGTGGAATCGGGCCGGGCCGCGGACGTCCGGCACGCCGTCGAGTACGTCACCGATCCCAGCGCCGGCAGCGTGATCGTGGTCGCGTACGACACCGTGGGGGCCACGGTGCTGCGGGCCCTGCCCGACGACGTGCCCGCCATCGGCGTGACGGAGGCCGGCGGGGTCGCCGGCAGCGACCGCACGATGATCTACCTGGACGAACGGCAGGCCGCCGGCGCCGCCACCGGGCACCTGCTCGGCCTGGGCCACCGCACGGTGCAGCACGTCGCCATCCCGTCCGAGACCGGCACGAGCGCGCGCCAGACGGGCTGGCGGGACACCCTGCTCGCGGCCGGCGCCCCGGTGCCGGAGGTGGTCGCCGGCGGCTGGGACCCCCGCTCGGCCTACCTGGCCGGCCGCCGGCTCGCCGCGGATCCGCTCGTGACGGCGATTCTGTGCGGCAACGACGACACGGCGCTCGGGGTCCGCCGGGCCCTGCACGAGGCCGGCCGCGACGTGCCCGGCGACGTCAGCATCGTGGGCTTCGACGACGTGCCCGGCGCGGCGTACTGGACGCCGGCGCTCACCACGGTGCGGATGGATTTCGTCGCGCTGGGCCAGGCCTGCCTGGCCACTCTCGTCGCGCCGGAGCCCGGATCGCAGCCCGATCTTCCGGCGCCCCACCTGGTGGTTCGTGAGTCGACGGCACCGCCCCGGTAGCATCAGAAATCTTCTCGTAACAGAACAGTAACGGCCCTTCCCACGGGCCATGTGACCGGTCACACTCACTGCCATGCATGTGACCGGTCACACGTACCGTGGAGGTCCAGGTTGAGCTCTCCGAAGATCCGCGCCGCCGGCTGTCTGGCCGCGGTCACCGTTCTGCTGGCGGCCCAGCCGGCCGCTCCCGCTCAGGCCGCCGCCTCCCGGCTCGTCGTCGATCTGGCCGCCGGCACCGGCGCGCTGCGGTACGGCGCGACCGGATTCCTCTACGGCCTCGGTGACGAGGGCATCCCCAACGAGACCATGCTCGCGGCGCTAAAGCCGCAGGTCACCGCGCAGAAGGCGCCGGACGGCCTGCAGCACCCCAACGGCGACGCGCTGCGGATCGCCCCGATGTTCAAGCGGGCCGGCGGGCGCGACATCCAGATCTACCTGCAGGACGTCTACCAGCAGTGGCCGTACGAGGATCTCGGCATCGCGGACTACCTGGCCAAGGTGGACACGATCACCCGCAAGGTGGTCGCGGACCCGTACCGCGGCTCGTACGTGTACGTGCCGTTCAACGAGCCCGACGGCATCTGGTACGTCAACGACGTCGCCGGCCTGAACGCCGACTGGAAGACGGTCTACCAGCGGATCCGCTCGATCGACCCGGGCGCGCGGATCGCCGGGCCGAACTTCGCGAGCTACCGCTCGGCCGACATCCGCTCGTTCCTGACCGCCGCCCGCGACGGCGGGGTGCTGCCGGACGTGATGACCTGGCACGAGCTCGGCAACGACTTCTTCACCGACTGGGACAACCACTACAACGACTACCGCGCGATGGAGACCTCGCTGGGCATCAGCCCGCGGCCGATCACCATCAACGAGTACGGGCGGTTCTCCGGCGACCTGGGCGTGCCCGGCAACCTGGTGCAGTTCGTCGCCAAGTTCGAGAAGAGCAAGGTGGACGGCTGCCTGGCGTACTGGACCACCGCGGGCGGGCTCAACGACCTGGTCACCCGCAACAACCAGGCGACCGGAGCCTGGTGGCTCTACAAGTGGTACGGCGAGCTGACCGGCAGCACGGTGGCCGTCACTCCGCCCTCGGTCAGCGGCTCGCTGCAGGGGGTCGCGGCGCTGGACCCGGCGAAGAAGCAGGCGCGGGTGGTGTTCGGCGGCAACAACCCGGCCTCGGGCAGCTACGACACCGACGTGGTGGTCACCGGGCTCGGCTCGGCGGCATACCTCGGCACGACCGTGCACGCCTCGGTCTGGGCGGTGGACACCTCGGGGCTCAACCCGTCGACCGGCCCGTACCTGGTCCGCGAGGGTGACTACGCGGCGAGCGGCGGGCAGGTCACTGTCCCGCTGACCGGGCTCAAGGGCTCGTCGGCCTACCAGGTCGTCGTCACCCCGAACACCGACCTGTCCACGGTCGGCTCGGCGTCGCGGTACGAGGCCGAGTACGCCCGCACCGACGGCAGCGCACGGATCACCTACGGCACGAACACCGGCTACTCCGGCACGTACTTCGTCGAGGGGTACGGCGCCAGCACCACCGCGAGCACCAAGTTCGTGGTGACCGCCCCGGCCGACGGCTACTACAACCTGGGGCTGCGGTATTCCGCCGGGCCGTACACCGGGGCGCCGGCGGACCGGTCGGTGCGGGTGCGGCTCAACGGCGCCGACCTGACCGACCTGGCGCTGCCCGGCACGGCGAACTGGAACACCTGGAACACGGTCACCCGCAAGGTGTTCCTGACCGCGGGCATCAACCGCGTCGACGTGAACGCGTACGCCACCGACGACCGGGACGCGGTCAACCTGGACTACCTAGACGTCGCCGCCACCACCGGCACGGTGACCACCTACGAGGCCGAGGCGGCCGGCAACACGCTCTCCGGGACGGCCGTCGCCACCAGCGACACCGCCGCCTCCGGTGGCAGGTACGTCGGCTACGTCGGCGCGGGCCCGGCGAACACGCTGCGGGTCACCAACGTCACGGCCCCGGCCGCGGGCCGGTACCGGATGGTCGTCGGCTACGCCAACGGTGAACTGGGCGCCGGCGCGACCAACTACAACAGCAACATCGTCGACCGGTACGGCGAGATCAGCGTCAACGGCGGCACCGCCAAGCGCCTGTACTTCCGCAACACCCTCGGCTGGTCGAACTACCGCACCACGGTGACGGACGTCGACCTGGCCGCCGGCACCAACAGCATCACGTTCGGCAACGCGTCCACCGGCTACGCGCCGAACATCGACCTGATCCGGATCGCCGCACCACTCGGCTGACCGCATCATCCGTACGGGCAGGAGTAACTGTGATCTTGTGGGACACGACCACCAGCGTGGCCTGGGGCCACCCGGCGTTGCGGCTCGTCCTGGACGCCGCGCCGGACGCCCCGGTGGGTGTGCGCACGCTCGCCACCGACGACCGGCAGCAGCTGGCCAGGGCCGCCCAGCCGCTGGTCGAGCTGCTGGTCGCCGGGGCGGGCCGGGCCCGGGCCTCACACCGCTTCTCGGAGACGGCCGTGGGCGTCCGGCTGCGCCTGACCGGCAGCGAGCAGAGCCGCGACGGGATCTGGCACGAGCTGCGCGTCGACCTGCGTGACGAGCGGACCGGGCTGGCCGCCGAGGTGCGGTTCCGCTCGGCCGACGGGGTCGGCGCGTGCCAGGTACGGACCCGGATCATCAACGAGGGCACGGACCCGGTCCTGCTGCTCGGCGTGACCTCGTTCGCCGCCGGGTTCGGCGGGTCCACGGTCGACGATCTCGACCTGGTCCGGGCCGACAGCGAGTGGCTGGGCGAGAGCCGGTGGGTCCGCGAACCGCTGCGCGACCACGTACCCGACCTCGGCCTGGCCGGCCACGGCCAGGACGGCCGCGGCCGGTACGCGGTCAGCAGCGACGGCACCTGGTCGACCGGGGCGCACCTGCCCACCGCGGGCCTCACCGACCGGGTCACCGGCCGGACCTGGCTGTGGCAGATCGAGCACAACGGCCCGTGGCGCTGGGAGGCCGGCGAGCGCCGCGACGGCGCCTACGTGGCCCTGCTGGGTCCGACCGACATCGACCACCAGTGGCAGGAGCGGCTCGCACCCGGCGCCTCGTTCGAGACCGTGCCGGTGTCGATCGCCGTGTCCGGCGACGGCCTCGCCGGCGCGGTGGCCGCGCTGACCGGGCACCGCCGGGCGCTGGTGCGCGAGCACCAGGACCGGCGGGCCCTGCCGGTGGTCTTCAACGACTACATGAACACGCTGATGGGCGACCCGACCACGGCCAAGTTGCTGCCGCTGGTCGACGCCGCCGCGGCCGCGGGCGCCGAGGTGTTCTGCATCGACGCCGGCTGGTACGACAACGGCACGACGTGGTGGGACAGCGTCGGCGAGTGGCAGCCCTCGCACACCCGGTTCCCCGGCGGCCTCGTCGAGGTGCTGGACCGGATCCGCGGCCACGGCATGGTGCCCGGCCTGTGGCTGGAGCCCGAGGTGATCGGGGTCCGCAGCCCGATGGCCGGCCGGCTGCCGGCGGCGGCGTTCCTGCAGCGCGGCGGGGTCCGGCTGGTCGAGCACGACCGGTACCACCTGGACCTGCGGCACCCGGCCGCGGTGGCGCACCTGGACGAGGTGGTCGACCGGCTGGTCGGCGAGCTCGGGGTGGGCTACTTCAAGCTCGACTACAACATCGACCCGGGCGTGGGCACCGACTTCGCCGCCGCCAGCGCCGGTGCCGGGCTGCTCGACCACAACCGGGCGCACCTGGCCTGGCTGGACCGGGTGCTCGACCGCCACCCCGCCCTGACCCTGGAGAACTGCGCGTCGGGCGCCATGCGGATGGACTACGCGTTGCTGGCGCGCATGCAGCTGCAGTCCACCAGCGACCAGCAGGACTACCTGCGCTATCCGCCGATCGCGGTGGCCGCGCCGCTGTCGGTGCTGCCGGAGCAGTCGGCCAGCTGGGCCTATCCGCAGCCGGACATGACCGACGAGCAGATCGCCTACACGATGTGCACCGGCATGCTGGGCCGGCTCTACCTCTCCGGGCGCCTCGACGCGATGACCGACGGTCAGCGCGACCTGGTGCACGAGGGGGTAAGGGAATACGCCGAGATCCGCGCCGGCCTGGCGACCTCGGTGCCGGTGTGGCCGCTCGGGCTGCCCGGATTCGCCGATCCCTGGCTCAGTCTCGCGCTGCGGGCCGGCGACGTCACCTATCTCGCCGTGTGGCGACGGGCGGGCGCCGAGGCCGCCGTACGGCTGGAACTGCCGCACCTGCGCGACCGGCCCGCCCGGGTCGACGTGCTCTATCCCCGCCGGTTGCCGGCCTGGGCCGCCTCGTGGTCTGCCGGCACCGGAGCTCTGACCGTCGCAGCCGACGGTCCCGAACCCGCCGCCCGCATCTTCCGGCTCGTCGCCGGTGTGGGTACGGGCGTCACCTCCTCCCAGGAAGAAGGATAAAGATCATGCGTAAATTGTCCGCAATCGCCGCCGCGGCGGTGCTCACGCTCGGACTGGCGGCGTGCAGCGACCCCGCCGCCGAGGCGCCGGCCACCACCGCGGCCACCTGGCCGGAGGCCACCGCCAAGCTGGACGGCGTGCAGCTGACCATCTGGGCGGCGCAGAACAGCAACACCGTGCCGAAGAAGGTCATCGAGGAGTTCCAGGCGGCGACCGGGGCCAAGGTCGAGGTCGTCACCATCCCCGACCCGTACGAGCAGGGTGTGCAGACCAAGGTCGCCACCGGCGACAAGCCGGACCTGGCGTTCTGGCAGCCGACGGCGTCCATGCTGACCGCGCTCAACGCCAAGGCGAACCTGCAGCCGCTGACCGACGCTCCCTGGCTGGGCCAGCTCGCCCCCGACCTCAAGGACATCACCGGCCTCCAGGACGGCACCCGCTACGCCGCGCTGGTCACCAGCCCCGCGGTCGAGGGCGTCTACTACAACAAGGAGGTGTTCGCCGCCAACGGCATCACCGCCACCCCGAAGAACTTCGACGAGATGGTGGAGATCGCCCGCAAGCTCAAGGCCAAGGGCGTGACGCCGTTCTACGAGATGGGCGGGGACCGCTGGGCCACCCAGTGGTGGGTGCAGGTGCTGCTCGCCGACGCCGCCAAGGACGGGCTCTGGGAGAAGATCAACACCGGCAAGGAGACCTTCAACAGCCCGGTCGTGCTCGACGCGATCAAGAAGTACCAGGCCCTGATCAAGGAGGGCCTGTTCAACCCGAACATCAAGACCGCCAAGTTCGAGGACCAGGGCACCGCGCTGCTGGGCGGCAAGGCCGCGATGGTGGTCCAGGTCAACTCGTTCTTCGGCCAGCTGCAGGCCAAGGCCGACACCGCCGAGCTGGACAGCAAGATCGGCTTCTTCCCGATCTCGCCGTCGGGCAACGTGGGCACCTTCATCCCGGACCAGTCCAACGCCCTGGTGGCGTTCAAGACCGGCGACGCCAAGCGCGAGGCCGCGGCCCGGCAGCTGATGACCTACTGGATGGGCCCGGGGTACGCCTCGTTCGTCGCCGACCGCAAGACCATCTCGCTGGAGCCGTCGGTGCCCAACCCTGCCGGTGTCCCGAAGGCCCTGCTGGACGTGCACGCGTCGCTGGCGACCTCGGTCGGCTCCATGCAGGCGCTCGCGGTCGCCAACCCGGACCTCTACCTCAACCTGGCGGACATGATCGGTGGCACGATGACGCCGGAACAGGTCGCCAAGACGACCCAGGACCAGTTCGCGCAGCTGGCCAAGGCCGCCGGCACCCCCGGCTTCTGACCCCGTGACCGGTGTGCGCGGGACCTCGCCGGCCCCGCGCACACCACCCCTTCCAAGGAGCCCTGCGCTGTGTCAACTGTAGAGAAGACGCGGGTGCCCATACCGCCCGCCGCCCGGCCCGCGGCCGCCCGGCGCCGGGCCGGGGCCATCAACCGACGGACCTACCCGGCGTGGTTCCTGCTGCCCGCGTTCACCATCCTGCTCGTCTTCTTCTTCCTGCCCACGCTGTTCAACTTCATCTACGCGTTCACCGACTGGTCCGGCTTCAAGGCCGCGATCAACCCCGTCGGGCTGGACAACTTCACCGAGCTGGCCTCCAACGGCAGCCTGTTCCGGGCCCTGCGGATCACCCTGGTGTACGCCGTACTGGTGGCGATCTTCCAGAATCTCTTCGGCTTCGGGCTGGCCGTCCTGGTCGAGCGCGACACCGTGCTCAACCGGATCGCCCGGGTCTTCCTGCTCATCCCGGTCCTGATGTCCGCGCTCGCGGTCGGCTACATCTTCCAGGCCCTGCTCAAGCCGGAGGGCAGCCTGAACCAGCTGATCGGCGGCGTGCTGCGGCAGCCGTTCGACTACGCCTGGCTCGGCGACACCACCTGGACCATCGTGGTCGTCTCGATCATCCACGGCTGGAAGTGGATGGGCCTGTCCATGCTCATCTACCTGGCCGGCCTCAAGACGGTCCCGGAGGACATCATCGAGGCGGCCCGGATCGACGGCTCGTCGCGCTGGAACACCTTCTGGCGGGTCCGGGCGCCCCTGCTCGCCCCGGCGATCACCTTCAACGTCGCCACCGCGCTGCTCGGCTCGATGAACGGCTTCGACATCGTGCAGGCGACCACCGGCGGCGGACCGGCGCGGACCACCGAGATCCTCAACATCTTCATCTTCCGCACCTTCGGCCAGGGCCTGTTCGCCCAGGCCACCACGATGAGCCTGATGCTGTTCCTGATGGTGGCCATGCTCGCCTTCCCGGTCATCTATCTGCTGCGCAAGCGGGAGGAGGTCCTGTGAACCGCCTCAGCGACGCGGCCGTCTGGCGACGGCTCCAGCCGGTGGTCACGACCCTGCTGGTCGTGGCGGTGATCGGGGTGCCGCTCTGGCTGGTCGTGATGACCGCCGGCAAGAGCCAGGGCGAGGCGCTCAACCCGGACCTCTCCCCGCCGGAGCACTGGCAGCTGCTGGCCAACATCAAGCAGGTGTGGGTGGACGGCGACGTCCCGGCGGCCTTCTTCGGCAGCCTGCTCATCGTGGTGCCCACGGTCGCCGGGGTGCTGACCTTCGGCTCGATGGCCGCCTGGGTGCTGGCGCGCCGGTCGACCCGGCTCAACGCCGTGCTGTACGCGATCGGCATCAGCGGCATCGTGCTCCCGCCCGCGGTCGTCACGGTGGTGCTGCTGCTGCGCCAGCTCGGCCTGGCCGGCACCGCGGTCGGCATGATCGGTGTCTACCTCGGCATCTACCTGTCCACGGTGATCTTCTTCGTCACCGGCTTCGTCCGGACCATCCCGCCCTCGCTGGAGGAGGCCGCGCAGATGGACGGCGCCGGCCCGGTCCTGGTCTTCCGCCGCGTCGTGCTGCCGATGCTGCGCCCGGTGCTGGCCACCGCCACGATCCTGGTCTGCCTCTACGTCTGGAACGACGTCTTCTACGCCTTCTTCGTGGTCGGCGGCCGGATGGACACGCTGCCGCTCAACCTGTTCCGGGTCGCCAGCGCGGGCCTGTACCTGAACAACTGGCACCTCATCTTCACCTACGTGATCCTGATGAGCCTGCCGCTCGTGGTGGTCTTCGCGGTCGCCCAGCGCCGGATCATCTCCGGCATCACCAGCGGCGCGGTCAAGTAGGCCGGCCGCCCTCGACGGTCACCATCGGCCGGGCCCAGACCCCGGCCGATGGTGATCCACAGCACTAAGTTTTCCGGATTGGAAAACTTGCGCGTTTGGAAATAACACGTAGCGTCAAGGTCATGAACGACGAGCCCGGCCTGCGGGAACGCAAGAAACTGGCGACGCGCCGGGCTCTCTGCGACGCCGCGCTGAAGCTCGCCCTCGACGAAGGGATCGCGGCCCTCACCCCGGACCGGATCGCCGAGGAAGTGGACGTCTCCCCCCGGACCTTCCGCAACTACTTCTCCAGCAAGGAGGAGGCGATCGTCGCCGGGCTGCAGGACCGGGCCCACGAGGTCGCGGACAATCTGCGCCGCCGCCCGGCCGACGAGCCGATCTGGGAGTCGCTGCGGGCCGTCCTGGTGCCGTCGCTGGAGAGCGGCATCGCCGGCCACGACCTGATGAACCTGCTCGGGCTGATCCGCTGCCACCACGCGCTGCTCGCCGAGCACCTCACCAGCTTCGAGGACCTGAGCCGGCAGCTGGCCGAGGTCATCGCCGAGCGCACCGGCACGGACGCCGGCCGCGACGTCTATCCCCGGCTGCTCGCCGACGCCTCGGGCATCGCGGTCAAGACCAGCCTGAGCCTCTGGGCCACCGGCACCACCGGGCGCAGCCTCGCCGACATCTTCGGCGAGGCCCTCGACCTGCTCAGCCGCGGCCTGCCGCTGCCGGCCCCGGCCCGGTGCCCCGGGATGCCGGCGGACCACTCGGGCGACACCGGACCGCCGGCCGCCTGACCTCCCGCACACCCCGCATGCCGCCGCCGGACGACCCGGCCGGCGGACGATGCCGTACGTCCCGCCGACGACCGCGCCGACGGTAAGCACCTGCCGGTCACCGCCCCACGAACCACGGCGGCCGGCGCGAACCCTCGGAAGGACCGGCATGAGACTGGTCAGGACAACACCGGTCGCCGACCCGGCCGACCGCCCGCGAGCGCTGCCGGAACTGGCGCTGGTGGTGGGCCTGTTCCTCGCGTACAAGCTGGCCCGGCTGCTGATCCAGGGCCGCGACGACGTCGCCTTCGCCAACGCCTGGCGGGTCTGGGACCTGGAACGCTTCCTGCGCCTGCCCGGCGAGGAGACCGTCCAGCACACGATCATCGGGCACCCGACGCTGCTGGAAGCGGCGAACAGCTTCTACGCGTACGTGCACTTCCCGGCGACCGCCGCCTTCCTGCTCTGGATGTTCCTGCGCCGGCCGGCGTACTACCGCTGGGCCCGGCGCGGCCTCGCCGGCCTGACCGCCGCCGCGATGGTCGCCCACGTGCTGCTGCCGCTGGCGCCGCCGCGGATGCTCACCGCCACCGGGATCGTGGACACCGGCCACCTGGTCGGTCCCACGGTCTACGGCGACCCGGCGACCGACACCCTGACCAACCAGTACGCCGCGATGCCGTCGCTGCACGTCGGATGGGCGCTGGCGGTCGCCGTCACGCTGATCGCGGTGACCCGCGGGCCCTGGCGCTGGGCCTGGCTGCTGCACCCCGCGCTGACCCTGACGGTCGTCCTGGTGACCGGCAACCACTACTGGCTGGACGGGATCGTCGCGGCGGGACTGTTCGCCCTCGTCGTGCTGGTCTGCCCGTGGCCGGACCGCCAACCGCACCCGTTCTTCGGCCGCGCCGTCCGGCAGCCGGTGCCCACCCTCGCCGCGGAGCAGCCGGCATGACCGCCCGCACCGAGCGCCAGCAGGCCGGACCCGAGGGAGGTCCAGCATGACCGTCGCATTGGCCGCCGCCGTGCTGCTGTCGCTGCTGTCGGCCGTGGCGTACGCCCTGGCGGCCGTGGTCCAGGAACGCCTCGCCGCGGCGCCCCGCTGGTGGATGATCATCTCCCTGAACGGCAGCGGCGCGCTGCTGCATGTCGGCGCGCTGGCGTACGGCTCGCTCGCGGTCGTGCAACCGCTGGGCGCGCTGACCCTGGTGGTGGCGCTGCCGGTCGGCGCGGCGGTGGCGGGGCGGCGGGTGCACGGCCGCGAGTGGCGCGGCGCCCTGGCGACCATCGCCGGGCTGGTCGCGCTCCTGATCGCCGTCGGCACGGCCGCACCGGCGGAAGCCCTCGACGACCGCCAGGTGGTGCTGCTGGTGCTGCTGACCTGCGTGCTGATCGTGGCCCTCGCCGGGCGGGCGTACCAGGCGGCACCGCGCCCGGGCAGACTGCCGGGCCTGCGCCTGGCCGCGGCCGGCGGAGTCGCCTTCGCCGCGTCGTCGGCCTTGACCCAGACCGTGCTGCTGCGCATCGGCACGGACGGGCCCGCCGCGCTGGCCCGGCCGGCGGTGGCCGGCACGACCCTGATCGTGGTCGCGCTCTCCGCGGCGGGACTGCTGCTGTCGCAGGCGGCCTACCGGTACGGGCTGGGCGGCCCGCTCGCGACCCTGACCATCGTGAACCCGGTGGCCGCGGCGGGCATCGGGATCGTGCTGCTCGGGCTCGGCGCCGGCCTGACGCTGCCCGCGGTGGCGGCGGCCGCCCTGGCCGCGCTGGTGGCGGCCGTCGGTGTGGTGCTGCTGGCCGCTCCCGAACGCACACCGGCGAGACCCGCCTGCCGCCGGGCGCTCCGCCAGGCCCACCGCCGGCCGCGGCGCCGGCCGGTGGTCCAGCGCAACCGCCGCCCGGCCTCCCGAGCGCCCTCGCTGCGCTGACCGGGGGGCCCGGCGCGGCGCTGGTCCGCGGCACGGACCGGAGGCGCATCCTGAGCGCAGCGTCCCGAGTTCCGTTATGTGCGGAACCCAGAAGAACGCGCTCAGTGCGACGCTGCCTTCGGTGTGGACAGGCACCGGGTCACCGTCACCGTGACGCCGTCCGGGCCGTCGCTGATCAGCAGCGTGTCGGTGAGCCGGCGGGCGAGCAGGATCCCGCGGCCTCCGGGCATGTCGGCCGGCGGCGGGCCGGCCGACAGCGGCACCTCACCGGGGAAGCCCGCGCCGTGGTCGCTCACGTCGGCGATCAGCGTGTCGGCGTCGAGGGTCAGCCGCAGCGAGCCGCGCCCGCCGCCGTGCCGCACGGCGTTGGTGACCAACTCGTTGACCGCCGCCACGAAGTCGTCGAGGTCGTCGCCGCGCAGCCCGGCCGCCTCGGCACGGCGCCGCAGGTCGTGCCGCAGCCCGGTGATGTCCGCGCCGGTGAAGTCCCGCGCGAACACCTCGGCCGCGGCAGTGCCCGGCGCCGCGCCCGTGTCCTGGGTGAGCGGTGACTCCGGCGTGGCCATTCAGGAACCATAGTCCGGTCGCCGGGCGGGGTGAGATCGGCAAAAGCATCGTTGCCCTGGAACAACGGTTTGCCGGGGCGGCGCGCACCCCGCCGGACGCATCCCGGCCGGAGCAGGCCGGGGCGCCGGACGGGCCTCCCAGGGGTATACGGAGGACCCGCCCGGCTCATCGGTTCCGGGGCGTGAACCGATCGTCACAAGGTCCGTGGATCTTGGCTCCGCACCATCATAGGTATGCAGCACAGTGAATAACAGTTACCAGCGGCCGCGCCGGGACCAACCGGCTTCTTCGGGCAAGACATCTGCTCGCTGAGGCACGCCTCACCCCCGGATGCAACCCCGGCGGCGGTGCCACCGCGACCATTCCTCGATGGATGACTCCGGTGGCGGCAAGGCATAGCGCCGCACCGCGTCAGGTCCGGGATGCCGCCAGCGCCGAGGGCGTCCGGCAACCGACGATGGCCGGCGCCTCCCGGATCAGCTCGTCGTCGGTGAGCGCCGCGACCATGAACAGGGCGAAGTCGACGCGCCGGGTGCGATTGCTGCGCAGGACCGGATCGCCGACGTGCCGGCTCCACACCGGCAGGCCTTCGCTCTCACCCTCCTCCAGGTCGCTGCCGCGCACCACGGTCCACGGGGTGTCGCTGGCGAACACCCGGCGGCAGGCCTCCACCTGGTCGCGCAGGTCCGCCACCCTCAGGAGCCGGGCGATCGGCCGGAAGACCGCGACGACCGCCCGGAGCCGGAGTGAGTACACGTCCTGGCCGTCGCGGGTGATGTGCCAGCCACAGGAGAAGACGCGCCGAGCGTGCGCGGGGGCGTGGTCGATCACCGCCTGCGCCGTCCCGGTCGAATAGCCGCGCACGCCCCACGGCACCAGAACGGTGAGGACTCCGTCGCAACCGGCCACGGCACGCCGGATCACCTCCCGGTCGTCCGTGGCACCCGGAATCACGGTGATCCGACCGGCGAACTCGTCGAGCTTCCCGACACTTTGCTCGCGGCACACCGCCACCACCTCGTAGCCGCGGTCCAGGGCGTGCCGAACCATGTAGCGGCCGAGTTTTCCCGAAGCCCCCACGACGCATACCCGCAAGCTCATGGCCTCCCCCTCCCTCAACCTTACAACGTAAGACTCTATGCGCAGACTAGCCTTACCGCGTAAGGCAGTCAACGCCGAGCCGGTTGTCCGCCATGAGGTCAGGGCCGGCCTTCTGTCTCGCTACTTGACTGCGAACGCTCCGGTGGCGAGGGCTGCACAAACGTTCATGTCCGTTACCGCGCCCGCAGCCCGGCCCGCCTCGCAGAGTCGGCCGCCGCTCTCGCGCAGGTCGAGGTAGAAGCGGGTGGCCTGTCCGTCCTGCTGGAGGCCGTGAATGCGTTCGTCGATGTAGCCGAGGCCGTTGAGGACCTCGCGGACCTTGGCGGGGGTGGGCTCCGAGACCTTCTGCAGCGCCTCGACGACGCGCTGTTCGTGCTGGACGCTCGCGCACCGATCACGGTCGTTCAACTCTGTCGCGGGCCCTGTCGGGGCGCCGGGCTCGATCGGGTCAGTCGGGGGAACCTCTCCAGGAGCGAGGCTCTGCTGCCCGACCGGACCACCGCTCGGCTTCTGGTCGGTCGGTCCCGACGCGTTCTTGTCAGTCGGTCCCGGCGCGGCCCCGCCGGTCGAAGGACACGACTGCGCGATCCTGTCGAGCATCGCCGCGAACGCCGCCTGTTCGGGCGACGACGATGCGGCAATCACCTCGGAATCAACGCGCCCGGCCGGCTGCCCACTGGGACTCGGCGCGTTACTACCGCAGCCGGAAAGCGCCAGAGCGGCGAGGGCGGCACCTGCGAGGACGCGGCCGCGGGGAGCGAAAGCGCCGATGAACGCGGAAAAATGTGTCATGCGCAGAGTCTCCGATCATCACCCCGCCTCCCGCGTGAGCACGCCTACCCAGGTAGCCGGATGCCCGGGGTGAGTAGCGCGTCGTGCCAAGAACTCGGCCGGACGCCGTTCTGACGCTCATCGACCAGCTCAACGACCGGGCAGCCGTACCGGCGATGCGATGAGCCGACAACGAGCCAAGAGACGCCCGGGCCGGGTCAGGTCGCGGGGAGGGCCAGGGCCGCGGCGCGCAGGGGTCTCGGCGGCGCCGGCGAACATCGTGGACTTGATGCTGCCCAGCGTCCCGCGGTCCTTGCCGGCGAGCGGGCGCACCGCCGCCGTGGCCGTGGCCAGCAGGGCGGATTCCTCCGCCGCGCGGTCGACCAGGCCGAACTCGACGGCCGTCGGCGCGTCGAAGCGCCGGCCGGTGGTCATCGCGGCGATCGCGGCGGCGGGGGTCAGCTTGGCCTGGATCAGCGCGGCCATTCCCGGGGTGAAGGGCACGTTGATGTCCACCTCCGGGAAGCACAGGTAGCCGCGATCGGACCGCATGATCCGGAAGTCGTGCGCGATGGCCAGTATCGCCCCGGCGCCGAAGGCGTGCCCGTTGACCGCCGCGATGGTCGGCACCGGCAGGGTGAGCAGGCGAGCGAGCAGCACCTGCACATCACGCAGGTAGGCCGGCGCCTGGTCGCTGTTCGCGAGCACCCAGCCCAGGTCCAGACGGTCCTTCCGGGTGGACGGTGGGTTCGACAGCTCCACAGTAGGTCCGAACCAGCTCAGCGGCGGGCCACGTCGGTCAGCACCGGCTTGATGTCCAGGACCGGGGTCCCGTCGAGCGCTTCGAGGGCACCGACCGTGATCACCCCGGCGGTGACCTCGGTGATCGTCACCTCGTGCAGGCCGATCGGGTTCGGCCGGTGCGACGACCGGGTGCTGAACACCCCCACCTCCGCCCGGTCCGGGTCGTCCCGGGGTCGCACCCGCAGCGTCTCCCGGTCGGCGCGGTCCAGCCAGGTCAGCACGATGACCCGGTCGCCGGGGCGCAGGTCGGCCGCCGCCACGGCCGCCGCGGGGGTCAGCTCGATCCGGGACGCGGGCGCGCCCTCGTCGGGCTGGCGCGGCGCCTCCCGTGGATCGGTCAGCGACGAGCGCACCACCCCGACCGGCAGCACGACGATGTCCGGCATGGCAGCCCTCCCCCTCAGCGTGCTTGCTCCCCACGGCGACAGGTCGAGACTACGGCGGACCCGGGGCTGCGGCGGCCGGCTGTGGACGTACCGGGAAAGGCGGGCCGCGGGCCCGGCGGCGGACCGGTCAGATGGCGAACTGGGCGACGAGTCGTTGCAGGTCGGCGCTCATCCGGGCGAGGTCCTCCGTGGCGGCCTGGGATTCGGTCACCGCCGCCGCGGTCGTCTGGGCCGTCTGCGCGACACCACTGACATTCTGGCTGATGTCCTTGGCTCCCACGGCCGCGTTGGAGACGTTACGGGCCACCTCGGAGGTGGTCGCGGTCTGCTCCTCCACGGCGGAGGCGATGGTCGTCTGGAACTCGCTGATCCGCGCGATCACCGCGGTGATCTTCTCGATCGCCTCCACCGCGTCGACGGTGTTCGTCTGGATCGTCTCGACCTGCTGGAAGATGTCACCGGTGGCCCGCGCGGTCTCCTGAGCCAGATCCTTGACCTCCGAGGCGACCACCGCGAAGCCCTTGCCGGCCTCACCCGCGCGGGCGGCCTCGATGGTGGCGTTGAGCGCGAGCAGGTTGGTCTGCTCGGCGATCGCGGTGATGACCTTGACGACGTTGCCGATCTGGGCCGACGACTCACCGAGCCTGCCGATGGTGGCAGTGGTGACCTCGGCCGCCTGGACAGCCTCGCCGGCGACCCGGGCCGCCTCGCTGGAATTCGCCGAGATCTCCCGGATGGAGGCGCCCATCTCCTCCGAACTGGCGGCGACCGTGGCGATGTTCGCGTCCACCTCCTCCGCGCCGGCCGAAACCGCGCCCGCCTGCACGCTGGTCTCCTCGGCGGCGGCGGCGATCTGCTCGCCGGTGGCGCACAGTTCCTCGCTGGAGGCGGCCAGTTGGACGGCATTGTCCCCCACCGCCGTCATCGCCTGCCGCAGCGACCCGATCGCATGATCCAAGTCCGCGGCCATCCGGCCGACCTCATCGCGGGAATCGATGGCGGTCTGGACGGTGAGATCTCCGCCGGCCAGGGCCTTGGCAACGGCGGAAACCTTGCCCAGGCAGCCGAGGATCTGACGGACGACGAACAGACCGATGCCGATCGCCAGGAGGCCGCCCAGCACGATGAACACGATGATCATGTTGCGCGCGGCGATGTAGTCGTCGTGGGCTTCCGTGGAACGCTCGGCGGCCTGCACCCGCTCGGCTTCGAAGGCAGCATCGAGGTTGGCGAAGGCTTTGTCGGTGGCGGGGGTGAACTGCGCGTCGCGGGCCTTCTGAAACCCGGCGAAATCGTTACGGCGCGAGAACGGCAACAGCACCTGGTCGCGGATGTCGACGGCGGCTTTCCAGTCGGCGCTGAAGCCGTCGACCGCACCGGGATCGGCGGCCTTCAACCGATACTCCGCGAGCTGAGCCACCAACGTGGCCTCGTGCGTCCGCATGTCGGCTTCGACCTTGTCCATACCGGCGTCGTCCAGGCTGGTGGCGTGACTCAGGGTGTCCACGATCCCCTGCATGGCCAGGCGTCGCGCGTTGGCCAGCACCCCGAGCGGCTTGACCTGCTCGACGTACATCTGCTGCACGTGCGTGGCGGTCGCGTCGAGCTTGACCAGGCCGAGAACGCCGACGCTCACCGCCACCGCGAGGGTCACCACCACCGCGCTGAGGACCTTCACGCGCAGCGGCAGATCAATGAACCGCATACGCCGTGGCCGGTGTTCCGTCGTCGCCATCGCCGCCCCCTCGTCATGATCCGGGTTACTCCTGATGACTGTCACAGAACCCGGCTCGACCGCGAGAAGATTTCGGAGAATGCATCCGGCCCCGGGATCGCCAGGGGAAGAGGCCACGGGATGGCCGCTTCTCCTGTGAGGATTTCCCCATGACCGCACTCAGCACCCGGGCGCTCAACCGTGCGACCCTCGCCCGGCAGCTGCTGCTCGACCACGCCGACCTGCCGGTCCTCGACGCCGTCGCGCACCTGGGCGGCCTGCAGGCCCAGGAACCGCAGGAGCCGTTCGTCGGGCTCTGGTCGCGGCTGCGCGCCTTCGACCCGGCGGTGCTGGAGGATCTGCTGGTCCGCCGGAGCGTCGTGCGGACCCACCTCATGCGCCGCACGGTTCACCTGCTCACCGCCGCCGACGCCCTGGCCTGGCGCTCCCGCCACGAGGCCATGCTGCGCCAGCGGGTCATCGGGGTCTACCGGCGCGAGCTCGCCGGCGTGGACCTCGACGAGCTCGCGGCGGCGGGCCGGGCGGTGCTGGCCGACGGCGAGCCCCGCTCGATGACCGAGCTCGCGCGGGCGCTGGCCGAGCGCTGGCCGGCGCCGGGACCGCGCGCGCTGGGCGAGATGCTGCTGGCCGTCCTGCCGATGGCGCAGCTGCCGCCACGCGGGCTGTGGCGCACGAGGGCGGGAGTCCGCAACGCCCTGATCTCGTCCTGGCTGGGACGCGAGGTCGACCCGCCGGCCCCGAACGGCTCCGATCCGGGCGGCTCCGATCCGGTCGGCGAGGCGCTGGTGCGGCGCTATCTGGCCGCCTTCGGCCCCGCGGCCACGGCGGACCTGCGCGCCTGGTGCGGCCTCGCCGGGCTGCCGGCCGCGGTGACCGCGGTACGCGACGAGCTGGTCTCCTTCCGCGACGAACGAGGCCGGGAGCTGCTGGATCTCCCCGACGCGCCGCGCCCCGACCCCGACACCCCCGCCCCGGTGCGGTTCCTGCCGGCGTTCGACAACGCGCTGCTCGGCTACGACGACCGCAGCCGGATCGTCGACAAGGCGCACCGCGGCCTGTCGGTAGCCGGCTCGCGCGTGGTCCTGGTCGACGGCCGGGTCGCCGGCACCTGGGACGTCAGGGCCGGCACCGTGATCGTCACCCCGCTGGGCGGCTTCTCCCGGGCTGACCGCACCGCCGTGGCCGAGCAGGGGCGGGCGCTGGCGTCGTTCCTCTCCGACAACGACAGTGATCGCGTCCAGATCGCCGCGTCTCCGGGGACGTAGGCACCGGCCGGGCGAGGCGGCGGGTCGGCGATGATCCGGTAGCCGGCGCGTGCCGCTATTCCCGCCAGGGCTGTCGGTCGGCGCGCGCGCTGTTGAGGCGGCGCCCGATCGCGGCGAGCTGGCGCAGCTGCGTACGGGTCAGCCGGTCGACCGTCAGCCGGCGCACCTCGGCCACGTGGCCGGGTGCGGACTCCACCACTTTCGCGTACCCCGCGTCGGTGAGCACGGCGTTCTTGACCCGGCCGCTGTCGGCGCTGCGGGAGCGGCACACCCAGCCGCGCGCCTCGAGGCGCTTGACCACATGCGACAGCCGCGACAGGGATCCGTTCGCCAGCAGCGCGAGGGTGCTCATCGTCCGGGTGCGCTCCGGCGCCTCCGACAGCACGGCGAGGATCGCATACTCGAAGCTCGTCACCTCGGCGTCGCGGGTGAGCTGGGCGTCCAGCGCGGCGGGCAGCCAGGAGGTCAACTGGACGAGCTGCAGCCAGGCGTCGCTCTCGTCGGCGTCGAGCCACGCCGGCTCGCTGTGCTCATCCCCGGCCATACCGCCATCCTAGGTGCCGCCCGCCGCCCGCCCGGTTCGGCCCCAACACTTGACGCATCAATCTTTGGTGGTACAAGATTCAGTTGATGCCTCAAGTTTCGGCAGCCCCTTCGAGAGGTAGACCATGACAGTCACCAGCGCACCCGTAGCCCGCAGCTCCGGCCTGGCGGTCGCGGCCGGAATCGTCGCCGCCGCGGTGGTCGCGGTCGCCGTCAACGCCCTGATCGCGGTGATCGCGCACGGGTTCGGCGCTTCCGACGAATTCCAGCCGCTGCGGTTCGGGGCCTATGCCTTCCTGACGGTGGCCGGCATCCTGATCGCGGCGGCGGGCTGGGCGGCGATCCGCCGGTGGACCAAGCGACCCTCGGCGGTGCTGCGGTGGCTGGTACCGGCCGTGCTGGTGGTGTCGTTCGTGCCCGACCTGGCGCTGCTGGGCAGCGACGCGCAGCCCGGGACGAGCGGGTTCGCGGTCGTCGCCCTGATCGTCATGCACGTCAACGTCGCGGCCGTCGCCGTACCGGTCTTCCGTCGCGTCCTCCCGCTGCCCGACCGCGGGTAGCGGATGCGGGGCCGCCCGGCCCGCTATTCGAGGATGAAGGTGGCGTCCGCGCGATCGGTCGCCGTCGAGACGGCCTGCACGAAGATCAGGTTCTCGTAGTGGCGCAGGTACCGGCCGGGGAAGTTGACGGACTCGAACGACACCGTCCCGGTGCCGGTCAGGCCCGCCCGCCGGGTGAAGCTCGCGTCGGCCCGGAAGGTCGCCGTGCCGTCGTCGCGCCGGACCCAGCCCTCGAAGTTGCTGTGCCGCAGGTAGTAGCCCGGGAAGTTGGTGGACTCCAGCGACACCGATCCCCCGCCGGCCAGGCCGGGCACCAGGCGGAACTGGGAGTCGGCCAGCGGCTTCACGCCGGCCTCGATGCGGGCCCGGTATTCCCAGTGCCGCACGAAGCGGTCCGGGAAGTTGGCCGACTTCAGGCGGACCGGGGTGGCGCCGTCCGGGACCGGGATGCCGAAGTCGGGCGTGCCGTCGGCGTTCCAGTACAGCTTCTGCACCCGGGTCCGCCGGTTCGGGTCCTTCAGCGGATCGCCGGTGATGTTCGGGTAGTTGCGGTCGTGATAGACGAGGATGTCGCTCTGGCCGTCCTCGGAGGTGGTGAACGAGTTGTGACCGGGGCCGTACTGGCCGGTGCCGGCGTTGCTGACGAAGACCGGGTCCGGGGTCTTGGTCCAGGACGAGGCGCTGAGCAGGTTGCCGGTGGCGGAGGCGGTCAGCAGTCCCAGGCAGTAGTTGGCGTCCGTCGCGCTGGCCGAGTACGCCAGGAACACCTTGCCGTTGCGCTGGATCACCGCGGGCCCCTCGTTCACCTCGACCCCGCCGCGCCGCTCCCAGGCCAGCGTCGGCACCGCGATCCTGGTCGGCGTGCCGGTGATGGTCCACGGGTTGCTCATCCGGGCGATGTAGAGGTTGGAGTTGGTGTCGATCCCCGGCTCGGCCTGGGCCCAGACGAGATACCGCACGCCGTTGGTGACGAAGGTCGAGGCGTCCAGGGCGAAGGTCTCCCAGGAGGTACGGATCTGGCCCTTCTCGGCCCACGAGGCGGTCAGCGGGTTCGCGCCGGTGCCCTCCAGGACGTACATCCGGATCGCCCAGATGTCGGCGGAGGCGCCGGCGGCGAAGTAGACGTACCATTTGCCGTCGATGAAGTGGATCTCGGGCGCCCAGATGTGCGCGCCCATGATGCCGCTGGAGTGCTTGCGCCAGATGACCGTCTCCGGCGCGCTCGACAGCCCCTGGATGGTGGTGGCGCGGCGCAGCACGATGCGGTCGTACTCGGGAACCGTGGCGGTGAAGTAGTAGTAGCCGTCGGTGTGCTTGACGATGTGGGCGTCGGCCCGTTGGTTCACCAGCGGATTCGTGTACTGCACCGAGGGCGACGCGGCGGCGGGCGTGGCACCGGTCAGGGTCGCGGCGACCAGGCTCAGCGCCGCGGCGACGGCGATCAGGCGCGCGCTCATCCGACCGGTACGGGCGGGGGAATTCGCGGGGACGGTCATGCGGGCGCCCTTCTGGCTGCACCCGGCCGCTGTTGTTTCACCCGGGTTACGCCAGAGTGTTAGCGGTAACAATGACACCGTCAAGACCTGCCGGCCATTGACATCAAAGAATGTCGTCCGCACCGGGCCCCGGCCGGCCCCGCCGAGGGCCGAGTCAGGTTGGCGACCGAGGCCGTGAATCGCGGCTCGCCGGGGTCATCGTGAAGCGGAGCTGGGTTGGCAAAAGTGCTGGCCGACGGTGAGATGAGGGTGCTGCCATGGCCGTGCGACTGGGTGATGTCGAGTTCCACACCGGGCCGCCCGTGCTGGGCGCCCCCGACGACCTGCACGCGGTGATCCTGGGCTTCCTGGCCGCCGCCACGACGTCATTGCGGATCGCCGTCCAGGAGATCGACTCCGAGCCCATCGCGCGGGCGATCCTCGACGCCAAGGCCCGCGGCGTCCGGGTCCAGATCATTCTCGAGTCGAGCTACCTGCACGAGGACCGGGCGCCGGCCGACCCGTGGGCGGTGGCCGGGGACAACGAGGTCAACCGGGTCATCCACGCGGCGTTCCTGCGCGCCGGCGTCGACGTGATCACCGACCTGAACCCGGCGATCTTCCACCAGAAGTTCGTGGTGCGCGACCACGGCAAGCCCGGCGCGGCCGTGCTGACCGGCTCGGCGAACTTCACCCACACCGACACCGGCACCAACCTCGAGACCGGGGCCGGCCGGTCCGGCAACAATCTCAACCACGTCGTGGTGCTTGGCGGCAAGCAGGCCACCGACCAGTACCGCAGCGAGTTCGACCGGATGCGCGGCGGCACCTTCGGCGACCTGCACGAGCGCCACGAGGCCCGGCCGGACGAGTTCCGGCTCGGTGGCATCCGGGTCAAGCCGCTGTTCGCGCCGCGGCACGGGCCCGAGATGGAGATCATGAAGCAGATGCTCAAGGCCCGCTCCCGGGTCGACTTCGCGATGTTCACCTTCGCCCAGTCCTCCGGCATCGACGACGCCATGGCGCGCCTGGTCGGTCCCGGCCTGCCCATCCGCGGCATCCTCGACCGGGGCCAGGGCGCCCAGCGCTGGGCCGCCACCCAGCCGTTGAAGGCCGCGGGCGTGCAGCTGTGGGAGAACCGGCCGGGCACCGGGCTGCGCAAGGTGCACCACAAGCTGATGGTGGTCGACGCCCGGCTGATCATCATCGGCAGCTTCAACTACACCGGGCCGGCGACCACCCTCAACGACGAGAACATCGTGGTGCTGGGCGATCTCGAGGAGACCGACGCGGTCGCCGAGGCCGCCCAGCGCCGGCTCGCCACGGCGGCGCTGGCCGAGATCGACCGGATCATCACCGACCTGGGCCGGCCGGTCTGATCCAGCCGGCGGCCGCGGTGGCGGGCCGTCGGTCGCGATCGGCTATAAATCGGACTGTGGCCGATCACATGGACGTATCCGACGGGGCGGCGCTGCCGCGGAGCACGCCGGGCGAGCAGGGCGTCGACGGGACCGGGGTGGACCGGTTCATCGACGCGGTCGCCCCGCTCGACGGGGTGGAACTGCACAGCCTGATGGTGCTGCGACACGGTCACGTGGTCGCCGAGCGCTGGTGGCAGCCGTACGGGCCGGAGACGCCGCACCTGCTCTACTCGCTGAGCAAGAGCTTCGCGTCCACCGCGCTCGGGTTCGCGGTGGACGAGGGCCTGGTAGACCTCGACGCGACGGTGCTGTCGTACTTCCCGGAGTACGACGCGGCGGTGACCGGCGAGCGGTCCCGCTCGATCCGGGTCCGGCACGTGGCGGCGATGGCCAGCGGGCACGACGACGAGACCTTCGAACGGGCGATGGTGGCCGGAAACGGCGACATGCTGCTCGGCCTCCTGCTCGTCCCACCGGACCGGGAACCGGGAACGGTCTTCGCGTACAACCAGCCGTGCACGTACGCGCTGTCGGCGATCATCCAGCGGGTCAGCGGGGAGTCGCTGACGGCGTACCTGAGGCCCCGGTTGTTCGAACCGCTGGGCATCACGCGGGCCGGCTGGCGCCGCGACAAGCGGGGCCTGGAGCTGGGCTACGCCGGGCTGTACCTGCCGACCGAGGCGATCGCCAAGCTCGGCCAGCTCTACCTGCGGAACGGCGAGTGGGCCGGCCGGCGGCTGCTGAGCGCGGAGTGGGTGGCGCAGGCGACCCGCGCGCAGGTCGCGACGACCAGCCCGGACCCGGACTGGGACCGGGGCTACGGCTTCCAGTTCTGGCGCGGCCGGCACGGATACCGCGGCGACGGCGCGTACAGCCAGCTCATGCTGGTCCTGCCGGAGGCGGACGCGGTCGTCGCGATCACCTCGCAGAGCCCGGACACCCCGGGCCTGCTGGACGCGCTCTGGACCCATCTGCTGCCCGCGCTGACCTCCTCCCCGGCGCCGCACCCGGGCACCGGGACACCCACGACCCCCGGGCGGCCGACTGCCCGGCCCGGCAGGCAGCCGCCCGCCGGACGACCTCGCCCCGATGGCCTTCCGCCCCGGCCCGGCAAACGAGATCAAAAGCCTGCACACGGTACGGCTCAACGCCGGCGACGAGATCCAACTGGCCGACAGCGGCCCGGAAGTGGTCGCCGCACTGGGCGCCCCGGACGCCTGGACCCGAACGGGTCCCGTGGCCACGGCCTCCGCCTGGTCCGACGGGCGGCTGCACGTCGACCTCATCTTCGTCGAAACCCCGCACCGGCTGCACGTGCGGCTCGACCCGGCCGCCGGGACATTCGACGCCCGCTGGCAGACCGTGCCACTCGGCGAGCCACCACTGTCGAAGCTGCGCATGCCCGGGTAGGCACTTGTTACTGCTACGGCGTTTGTCCGCCGGCGCCGCCGGGTCCGCTGTCACTGCTACGGCGTTTGTCCGCCGGTGCCGCCGGTGCCGCCGGCTCCGCTGGCTCCCCTGGGTCCGCTGGGGTCCCCTGGGTCCGCTGGGTCCCCTGGGTCCGCTGGGGTCCCCTGGGTCCGCTGGGTCCGCTGGGTCCGCTGGGTCCGCTGGGTCCGCTGTTACGGCGTTTGACCGCCGGTGCCGCTGGGTCCGCCGGCGGAGTGTGTTGGTGGTTGCTCGCGCTTTGCTCTGCTTCCCGACCCTGTTGCCTAATTCTGTCTACGCGGCGAGGGTGAGATCGAGTCTGTTCAGGTGGGTGGTTCGGGTGCGTTGGAGGGGTGTGTTGGTCCACCAGGCGTGTAGGCGGATGAGGTTGATCGCGGTCGCGGCGAAGGTGTGTTCGAGGGTGACTTTGCTCAGGCCGGTGTAGCGGGCTTGGTGGATGCCGGTGACGGCGGTGGTTTGGTGGATGGTGGCTTCGATCCCGGCGCGGGCGCGGTAGGTGTGTTTCCACGCCGGGGTTTGTTGTTCGGCGCGGGCCTGGCGCAGGGTGTCGTGCAGGTGGCGGGGTTGCAGCGTCAACTGTCGGCCGGAGCGCTGCGAGCGGGTGCACGCGGTGTGTTGAGCGACGCTGTGGATGGCGATGACGGCGTCGTTGAGCGTGACGATGTGGTTTGGGTGTGAAAGAACCCCGCCGGCGTAGCCGGCGGGGTTCTGGTGTTCACGGTGTCGGCGTGGTGGTCATTCTGTCGTGACTTCGGCGACGGCGGCTCGGGCGCTGGATTCGTCGACGATGGTCTTGTTCGTGGCGTAGGCGGCGACGAGGGCTTGGACGGCGAGGTTGTTGATCGCTCTGGGCAGGCCGCGGGAGACCTGGTGAATCAGGGCGAGGGCGTCGTCGCTGAACAGGGTGTCGGAACGGCCGGCGAGTTTGAGGTGGTGGCCGACGTAGCTGCTGGTTTCGTCGGCGGTCATGCCGGTGATGGTGTAGCGCAGGGCGATGCGCTGGTCGAGCGCGGCGAAGGTGCCGAGTTTGATCCGCCGTCGGAGGGTGGGTTGCCCGACCAGCAGGGCGGCGAACGGTGAGTGGCTGTCCATGTCGGCGTTGCTCAGGAGCCGGAGTTCTTCGAGTTGGTCGGTGTCGAGTAGGTGGGCTTCGTCGAGGACGAGGACCACGGTGCGGCCGCGTTCGTGGTCCTCGGCGGCGAGGAGATCGGCGGTTTGTGGGATGAGGGCGGCTTTGTGGAAGCGAGGGACGCCGCCGAGGGCTCCGACGATGCCGGCGTAGAGGCCGCGGCCACCGACGGCGGGGTTGCCGAGGTAGATGATCGTGTGGCGGCTGGTGTCCAGACCAGCCAGGGCGGCGCGGATGGCGACGGTTTTCCCGGCGCCGACCTCGCCGGTGATCACACCGAGGGCGCGTTCGGTGACGCACCAGCCGATCCGGGCGACGGCTTCGGCGTGGCCGCCGTGGCGGTGCAGCATCTGCGGTGCCAGGGCTCTGCCGAACGGGGTGCGGGTGAAGCCGTAGTGCGCTTGCAGTTTGTCGATCACGCCGGCACCTCGTCTGTCGGGTCGGTGCCGGGCAGCGCGAGCTGGCCGGGCAGTTGGCCGTCGTCCAGTTGCGAGTAACGCAGTTTGGTGGCCAGTTCGGCTGTGTGCTGCGCCTCGACCAGGCGCAGGTAGTCGATCCCGGTTACCGCCGGCTGCGGTGATGTGGTGTCGTCGGGGCGGGCCTTGTGGTGCACGTGCCGGCCGATCTTGTGCGGGATCGCCTTGCCCATCGATCTGCCGTGCCAGCGGACCTCGAGGGCGGTGAGATCGAACGGGTCGAAGACGAGCTCGACCTTGCGCCCGACCAGAGCGGCGTCGACTTCGTAGTGGTTGCCGTGCAGACCGACGGTGGCGGTCTTGGTGACGGTGCGCCATTCCGACCACAGGAACGCCTCCCGCAGCAGCTGCGGCGACGGCAACGCCGGGGTGCCGACCGGCTGCCAGCGCTCCAGCGGGGCCTCGCCGGTCTCGGAATGCGTGCGGCGGTGGTAGACGGTCTCGACCCACGCGGTGAACAGCGTGTTCAGCGCGATCATGTCGTCGAGTTCGCGGCCGGAGCCGATCTCGACGAGGAACTGCTCCCGCACGGTCCGGAAGAACCGTTCGATCTTGCCGCGCCCTTCGGGCCGGCCCGGCCGGGAGTGGATCAAACGGATACCGAGGCTGGCACAGGCCCGTAGCAACTGCCGATCCACATAGGCTGATCCGTTGTCCACGTAGATCGACTGCGGGACACCGCGGGACGCGACCGCGGCGTGCAACGCGGCCTCCAACCGCACAGTGTCCTCCCGGCGCGCCCACCGGCCGGCGACCAGGAGCCGGGAGTGGTCGTCGAGGAACGCGAACAGGATCGCCTTGCGCCCACCCACCGTCGGGCCGTGCAACGCGTCCCCCGTCCAGCGGACGTTCGGCGCGTCCGCCTCGAACCGGCCGAACACCGTCGGCGGCTGGCCGCCGGGCCGGGTCGTCAGTTCCAGCCGGGCGAAGTGTCGTTGCAGGGTCCGTTCGTCCGGCGCCCACCCGCCATGCGCGCGCAGGATCGCCGCCACCTGTGCTGCGGTGCGGGCCGGCACCTCCTTCTTCAACGCGACAGCCAGTTCGAGCACGTCAGCTGGGGTCCGCGGCGACACCAGGCGTGGGCTGGGCACCAGCGCATCGAACCCACCGCGGCGCCAGTCCCGGATCCACCGGTCGATCGTGTGCCGCGAAACCCGCACCGCAGCACCGAACGGGCCCGTGTGTTCCCGCTCCGCGAGGGCCCTCACCAGCCGACCCCGCTGCCTGGTCGTCAACCCGCGGTCGGCGGCCTGGCGGATCACTGAATACCGGAACAGCCCTACCGCCCGGGCCCGCTCGGCCCGGACCTGATCTTCCCCGGCACGACTACTGGTGGCCATCGGCGCCTCCTCACCTGCTCGGATGCACCGCGTCGGCGCACACCTGCCCGGGAGACTCGTTGATCAACCAGCGGTGCCCAAGGGCCAACTCGTGTTGCTCCACTCGCCCGGCACCGCCCCGCTCAGCAGCCGGCCGTCCGTGACCGCTGAAGCCAACTGCCACGCCGACACCGCGCCGAGGACCCCGAGCCGGCGCCGGGCCGCCGCGGCACACACTCCGAGCACCTCCACCGCGTCTGCGAATACCGACCCGTGCACCACCAACCGCCCAGCGAGGGGGTCCAACGCGACCAGCAGCACCGCCAACACCGCCCGCACCACCGCCGCGCGACCAGCGAACGCGCGTAGCCAGCCCCGCACCGTCGAGGCCGGCCTACCCAACCGCACCGCGATCCGGCGATGCCCCTGCCCGCCGGCCTTCGCGGTCAACGCAGCACCGATCACCTCGACCCCGTCAGCCCGCCGGACCAGGCACGACACCGCCAGCAACACATGCGTCATCCGGCACGCCACACACCGTCCCCGACGCGGCCGCAGCACCCCGACACCCCGCACCACCCGCGGCCGAGCACGACCCCACGGCCTCAAAACGCCGCCGCACGGGCACCTCAACTCGCCCGCGACCAGCCGCCGATCGACCTCACCCTGAGCAGTCCCTACCATCACCATGGGTGCCTCCAGAGCACCAAGTAGCGGCCCTCCCTGTCCGGCCAAGGAGAAGGGAGGGCCGCCGCGCCTGGAGAACATGCTCAAACTGTCGTCGCACACAAACAAGGGGCCGCCCGAAGACAGCCCCCAACACCAATCGTCACCGTCACCGTCGCTGGACCACAACCCGATCGTCAGGCAGAGCGTCGCTCAACACCCCTACGGACGAGCGGGGTCCATTGAGCATCCCTGCGGCGAGTCTCCAACGGGACCGCGACCGGGTTGCGCATGTCCTGGGCCGACCGCCCGAGCCCGCTCAACGCGTCTATCCCGGAGATGCGCAGGCGCCGACCCACCACCTCGATGCGCTCCGCAACCGGCTTCCTGTGGCAGCCCACAGCCGGCACCATCGTCCGGAAGGGCATCCGTCGCGCGGTCGAGGGCACCAGCCGCCGCACGCTCATCATCGCAGGCATCATGACCAGCTTCTACGTCGTCGAGCCCACCTTGGCGGCCCCGGCTGAGGCAGGGCTGTTGCATAGTCGGTTAAGGGGGTGTGTGAACTGCGGTCGGGTGGTCGTGCGGCGAGGGCTGGGTCCATGTAGGACGGGTGCGGCCCGTTGGTGATCATGGTGTTTGCGAAGACAACCGTGATCGAGAACAGGACCGCACCCGCTGATGTCATCATCACTGACCGAGATCGTGCTGCTGCAGCGCCCCCGGACATGCCGTGCCCGACCGCGGTCACCGATGGTGATCGTCTGAGCCTGTTCGTCGCGTTGGAAGCGGTGGATGATCCGCGGGGCCGGCGGTATCCGCTGGCCGGCATCCTGGCGGCAGCGGTGTGCGCGGTGATAGCCGGGGCATGCACGTTCGCCGCGGTCGGCGACTGGGTGCGTTTCCAGGACCGTACGGTGTGGCAGCGTCTCGGGTTCACCGGCCGGGTGCCCGCCGCGACGACGGTGTGGCGGCTGCTGACCCGCATCGACGCCGAGGTGTTGTCGCGGGTCCTGGCCGGCTGGTTGCGGGGCCGGGCGGTGCCGGTACTGGCTGCCGGCCGATGGTGGCGCCTGGTCGTCGCCGTCGATGGGAAGGTCGAGCGGGGAGCCCGGCTGAGCGACGGGCGGCAGGTCCATCTGCTCTCGGCCTAGGACACCAGCACCGGGATCATGCTCGCCCAGGTCCAGATCGCGGCGAAATCGAATGAGATTCCCGCGTTCACGCCACTGCTGCGCCTAGTCAAGGCCCTCCTGGGGTCGTTGGAAGGCGTCCTGGTCGTGGCGGACGCGTTGCATGCCCAGGTCGGGCACGCCGAGTTGCTCGCCGCGGACGGCGGGCATCTGATGGTCACGGTCAAGGCCAACCAGCGGAAACCGCACGACCAGTTCAAGGGCCTTCCCTGGAGCAAGGTCCCGATCGGGGCGCAGACCCGCGAGACCGATCACGGCCGCAAAGGAGACCCGCACGGTCGAGGCGCTCACCGTCGCGACCCCGGGTGGGCTGGAATTCCCCCACGCGCAACAGGCCGTCCGGATCACCCGCACCCGCACGATCAAGGGCAAGACCAGCCGCGAGACGGCGTACCTGACGATCTCGCTGCCCGCCGGCCCGGCCCGGCCCGGCCCGGCCCGGCCCGTCGATCTGGGCACGTGGGCGCGTTTTGGAATGGCATATCGAGAACCGTCTGCATTACGTACGAGACGTCACGCTACGTGAAGAGGCGCATCAAGCCCGATCCGGCAACGGCCCCGCCGTGTTCGCCATCCTCCGTAACAACTCGATCGGGTACCACCGCGTCAACGGCGCCACCAACATCACCGAAGCCACCCGAGAGGCCAGCCACCACCCCACGACCTCATCACCGCCGTGACCACCGGAAAACCGACCGTGACCAGGACCAACCCGACTATGCAATAGCCCCTGCCGGCTGAGGGCTTTCGTGTTTACACCGTCATCGATGATTCGGGTACTTTCTCCGAGGTGACACAGCGCCTCTCGATCGAGCGCCTGAACCGCGCAGGTGTCGGCGTCGTCGATGTCGAGGCCGTGATCTCACGTCTTCCAATGCGGCGGCACGCTGATCGCCCCGACTTGGGTGCTGACGGCCCGGCACTGTCTGGCCGACGCGGGCGAGACCACCGCCGTCCGGATCGGCGGTCTCGAGCTCAGTGCGAGCACTCGGATCGCCGTGGACTGCTCCGAGGTCCCGCCCGCAGCGGGCGACGTCGCGCTCCTGCACCTATCGGTCGCTGCGAGCGCCTCGGCCGTCCGGCTCGCCGACGCCGATCCGCCGCAGAACTCCACCGGCACGATGTACGGCTGGGGTGCGGAGAAGCCGGTGGCGGACGGCGAAAAGGCACTGATGTCGCCAGCCCTAAAGAATGCCGACATGTGGATCTACAGCGCATCCTACCCGGATGGCGACGGCGGTGCCGGCCTTTCGTCCTGGAGCATCAACGACACCGGCATGGGCTACAAGGGCGACTCGGGCGGCCCGTTGCTGGTCGGAGGGGTGCAGGTCGGAGCATTCAGCACGGCGCTGAACACCAATTCGAGCGGCATGAACGATCACGCCAGCGTGGCCGGCAACCGGGCCTGGATCGTGCTGTCGCAAGGAGTTGAGGCAAGCGATTCGAACTCCTGACCGCTGACCGAAGAGCGTGGCGTCCCGTCCACGAGATGCGACGAACGGAACGCCACGCTTGGCACCGGTGCAAGCGGGCACGGCACCCGAATACGAGGGTGCTACTGACGAGCTGATGGAGAACCGCTTGGCGTGCATTGCCCTGGGGTCACTCACTTCACGCTGCCCGCAGTGAGTCCGGCGACCAGATGGCGCTCGATCGCGATGAACAGGACGACCACGGGGACGATGGTGATCAGCGCAGCGACGAACAGGGTACGAGCGATCGCGCTGGACACCGACGTCACCGACACCGACGCGGTGACCTCGATGGTCGAGCGTGTCACCAACGAACTCGGCCCGATCGACA
>NZ_QHHV01000220.1:0-44714 GCF_003947245.1 Actinoplanes sp. ATCC 53533
CTGCCGATCGTGACCTCGCTGTCCCGGGAGGTGTTCCAGCAGACCCCGCTGATGAACGAGGAGGCGGCGCTCGCCCTGGGCGCCACCAAGTGGGAGATGATCCGCACGGCCGTGATCCCGTACGGCAAGCCCGGCGTCATCGCCGCGGTCATGCTGGGCCTGGGCCGCGCGCTCGGCGAGACCATCGCGCTGGCGCTGACCCTCGGCATCGTCTTCAACATCTCGTTCAACCTGATCGAGAGCGGCGGCAACAGCATCGCCGCCAACATCGCCAACACCTTCGGCGAGGCCAACGCCACCGGCCGCGGCGCGCTGATCGCCTCCGGCCTGGTGCTCTTCGCCATCACCCTGGTCGTCAACATGGCAGCGCGGGCGATCATCTACCGCCGCCGCGAGTTCCGGGACAGTGCCGCATGAACGAGCTTGCGAGCGAATCATCAACTCTGCGCCTGACGAATGTCATCGCCGGAGCGCCAGCGGAGGCGATGGCATGAGTCTTCTTGAGAGAGAAAGTCCCGGCGTGTTCATGACGCCGGACAACATCCGGTCGAAGACGCTGCCGTGGACGATCAACCTCGGCGTCGCCGTCGCCGCGTTCATCGTGGCCGCCGCGCTCGTGCTCGGCCTCGGGATCGGCAACTGGGTCCTGGTGATCGTCGTCGGCACCGCGTTCTACCTCGGCGGGCTCTTCGCCGCGGCGAGCCGCGTCGAGGGCCGGCGCTCGGCCCGCAACCGGCTCTGGCAGACGCTGATCTACGGCGCCTGCGTCCTGGCGATCCTGCCGCTGGCCTCGGTCGTCTGGACGCTGGTGTCGAAGGGCGCCGCCCGCCTCGACGGCGACTTCTTCGGCAGTTCGATGAACAACATCGGCGCCCGGGACCCCAACGGCGGCGCCTACCACGCGATCATCGGCACCCTGGAGCAGGTCGGCATCGCCACCCTGATGGCCGTGCCGCTCGGCGTGCTCGGCGCGATCTACCTGGTCGAGTACGGCCGCGGCAAGTTCGCCCTGACCGTGCGCTTCTTCGTCGACGTCATGACCGGCATCCCGTCGATCGTGGCCGGCCTGTTCATCCTGGCCTTCTGGGTGCTGATCGTCAGCCCCTGGTTCAACAACGGCACGCCGCGCTTCTCCGGCTTCGCCGCCTCGCTGGCGCTGACGGTGCTGATGTTGCCGACCATCGTGCGATCCACCGAGGAGATGCTGCGGCTCGTGCCCGGGCCGCTGCGCGAGGGCGCGTACGCGCTGGGCGTGCCGCAGTGGAAGACGATCGTCAAGGTCGTCCTGCCGACCGCGCTGCCCGGCATCGTCACCGGCGTCATGCTCGCCGTCGCCCGCGCGGCCGGCGAGACCGCCCCGGTGCTGCTGGTGGCCGGCGGCGCCGCCGCGATCAACTTCGACCCGTTCGCCGGCAACCAGTCGTCGCTCGCGCTCTTCGTCTACGGGCAGGCCGGCGACGCCTCGCGGTATGCCCCGGACCGCGCCTGGACGGCGGCACTGACGCTGGTCGCCCTGGTCCTCATCCTGACGATCGCGGCGAAGCTGCTCGCCCGCCGCAACCGGCTGACCTGAGAAAGAGGTGTCCCCCATGGCCAAGCGCATCGAGGCGAGCAACGTCTCGTCCTACTACGGCTCGTTCAAGGCGATCGACAGCATCTCCATGACCGTGGAGCCGAAGACGATCACCGCCCTGATCGGCCCGTCCGGCTGCGGCAAGTCGACGTTCCTGCGGTCCATCAACCGCATGCACGAGGTGCTGCCGAACGCCCGCATCGAGGGCCGGCTCACCATCGACGACCAGAACATCTACGACGCCGACGTCGACGTCACCGCCGTCCGCCGGATGATCGGCATGGTGTTCCAGCGCCCCAACCCGTTCCCCACGATGTCGATCTACGAGAACGTGGTCGCCGGCCTCAAGCTCAACGGCGTCCGCAAGAAGTCCCTGCTGGACGACGCGGCCGAGAAGTCGCTCAAGTCGGCGAACCTCTGGGACGAGGTCAAGGACCGGCTCGCCCGCCCGGGCGCCGGGCTTTCCGGCGGCCAGCAGCAGCGCCTCTGCATCGCCCGCACCATCGCGGTCCAGCCGCAGGTCGTGCTCATGGACGAGCCCTGCTCGGCGCTCGACCCGATCTCGACGCTGGCGATCGAGGACCTGATGTTCAAGCTGAAGGACCAGTTCACGATCATCATCGTCACGCACAACATGCAGCAGGCGGCCCGGGTCAGCGACAAGACCGGCTTCTTCTCGATCGACAAGACCGGCGAGCCGGGCCGGCTCATCGAATACGACGACACCCAGAAGATCTTCAGCAACCCGGCCGAGAAGAAGACCGAGGACTACATCACCGGCCGCTTCGGCTAGATCACGAGGACGCCGCCGTCTTCCGTCAGCTCCACCCGGGGCATGACGGGATCGGCGGCGTCACGCTCTGCCCGCCAAACCTCCGAAATGCTCCGGTACGCGCACAGATCGTTCAGCATCACCCGCGTAGGTGGGAGCATGGTCAGGCCGTTGGCGTCCGCCGGGCTGATCCAGATGGTCCGGTCGGCCTCACCGGAAACGTCCCGCGCCGTCTGGGCCGGCGGCAGCACAGCCACGAAGAACCAGGTGTCGAAGCGCTTGGGCTCGAACTCCGGCGTGATCCACCGGGCCCACGGCAGCAGCAGATCGTCGCGCAGACGCAGCCCCCGCCGCTCCAGCAGGTCGGTCATGGTCAGCTCCCGCCGCTGCACGGCCACCCGATCGGCCTCCCAGTCAGCACCACTGACATCCCCCACGAGCCCGTCGCCGGCCGCGCCGGCTTCCGGTGGGCCGGCGTCGTCGCCAGGCACCACGACTGCTGCGGGGCCGGCGAGCAGGATGCCGGCTTCCTCGAAGAGCTCGCGGGCCGCCGCGCCGACGATGGCCTTCGCCTCGGCCTCGGGCACGCCCAGCCGCTCCGGCCAGTCCTGCTCGATCGTCTGCGGACGGTCACCGCGGTCGACGCCGCCACCCGGGAAGGCGTAGACGCCACCGAAGACCATCGTCGACGCGCGCCTGAGGACGTACACGTCAAAGGCCTTTTCGTCCGGGCGCAGGAGCACGACGGTGGCCGCCGGGCGCGCCGGGGCCGGGGTGCCGGCGAAGTCGCGGGCTCGTTTCAGCATGGCCGCCGGCAGCGGCATCGATTGACTCACCCGTCGATCCTGCCCCATCCGACCGCCCCACCCACCACCCGGCTGCGGGCTGAGGCGCCAACCCGGCCCGGACGATACGGTGGAGATCATGACCGAGAAGAACGTCCGCTGGGGGATCCTGGGCACCGGCGGCATCGCCAGTACGTTCGCCGCCGACCTGCCGCTCGTGCCCGGCGCCGAGCTCGCCGCCGTCGGCTCCCGCACCAGCGCCGCCGCCGCGGCCTTCGCCGAGCGGCACGGGTTCGCGCGCTCCCACGGCTCCTGGGCCGAGCTGGCCGCCGATCCCGAGGTCGACGTCATCTACGTGGCGACGCCGCACGCCTACCACTTCGCCGCGGCGATGGTCTGCCTCGCCGGCGGCAAGGCCGTGCTGTGTGAGAAGCCGATGACCCTGGACCTGGCGTCCTCCGCCGAGCTGGTGCGGGAGGCCCGGGCCCGCGGCCTGTTCCTGATGGAAGCCATGTGGATGCGCTGCAACCCGGCGGTGCGCCGGATCCTGGAGCTGGTCACGGACGGCGCCATCGGCGAGGTGACGTCGGTGCAGGCCGACTTCGGGCTGCAGGGGCCGTTCGAGGCGACACACCGGCTGCGTGACCCCGCGCTGGGCGGTGGCGCCCTGCTGGACCTGGGTGTCTACCCGCTCAACCTGGCGGAGCTGATCCTCGGCCCGCCCGCGTCGGTGCAGAGCTGGGCGCGGCTCACCCCGGAGGGTGTGGACGACAACACCGGCATGCTGCTGGGCTATGCCTCGGGGGCCGTCGCGGCGCTGACCTGCAGCCTGGTGGGCGAGACCCGCAACGCCGCGTCGATCACCGGCACGCTCGGCCGGATCGACCTGCCGCCGGGCTTCTTCGTGCCGCGCTCGTTCGTGCTCAACCGGGTGGGTGCCGAGGCGGAGGAGGTCGGCTTTGACTTCCCGGGCCACGGCTATCAGTTCGAGGCGATGGAGGTGCAGCGTTGCCTGGCGGAAGGGCTGACGGAGAGCCCGCTGATGCCGCACCAGACAACGCTGGACCTGATGAAGCTGATGGACGAGATCCGCGCCCAGCTCGGCGTCGTCTACCCACCCACCTGACCGGGCTCCCCGCCGCGCCCCTCAGTTGAAGATCGGCCGCACCGCGAAGTAGACGACACAGGAGATCGCCGCCGCCGCCGGGAACGTCGTGATCCACGCGAGCACGATGTTGCCGGCGACGTTCCAGCGGACCGCGCTCAGCCGCTTGGTCGCGCCGACGCCCATGATCGCCGAGGTGATCGTGTGCGTCGTCGAAATGGGTGCGTGCAGCACCAGCGCGTTGAAGAACAGCACCGAGCTGGCCACCGTCTCGGCCGCGAAGCCCTCCGCCGGGCCGAGGTCGATGATCTTGCGACCCAGGGTGCGGATGATCCGCCAGCCACCCGCGTAGGTACCGGCCGCCAGGACCGCCGCCGACGTCCAGAACACCCACCAGGGGATGTGCGTCGCGCTGTCCTGGAAGCCACCGGTGTAGAGCGCCAGCACGATGATGCCCATGGTCTTCGCCGCGTCCTGCATGCCGTGGCCCACCGACATGAACGCGGCCGAGACGGTCTGGGCGACGCGGAAGCCGCGGTTCAGCTTTCCGGGCTGGCCATGGCGGAAGCCCCACATGATCCCGACCATGACGATGAAGCCCAGCAGGAAGCCGACGAAGGGCGAGGCCACCATCGGGATCAGCACCTTCACCACGATGGTGCCCCACTGGACGGTGCCCTCGGTGGCGAACAGTGTCGCGCCGACCAGGCCACCGAAGAGCGCGTGTGACGAGGACGACGGCAGGCCGAAGTACCAGGTGATCAGATTCCAGGCGATCGCGCCGACCACGCCGGCGAAGACGACGCCCAGGCTCGGGATGCCGAGCGGCAGCTTGACCAGGCCGTCGCCGACTGTCTTGGCCACCTCGGCGCCGAAGTGGGCACCGACGAAGTTACCGACCGCCGCCATCGCCAGGGCGACGCGCGGGGTCAGGGCGCGGGTGCTGACGCTGGTGGCGATGGCGTTCGCCGCGTCGTGGAAACCGTTGGTGTAGTCGAAGGCCATCGCGGCCATGATCACCGCGAGGACGGCGATGAGCTCGGGGGACAAGGTCTAGGACTCCTTGACCGTGATGGTCTCGACCGTGTTCGCCACCCGCTCGAAGGCGTCGCACGCGTCCTCCAGCTCGTCGGCGACCTCCTTCATCTTCAGCACCGTGAGGGCGTCGTACTCGCCGGAGAAGAGCCGGACCAGCAGCATCCGGTAGGCCCGGTCGCCGTCGTTCTCCAGCCGGTTGATCTCGATCCAGTACTCCTCGAGATTCTTCATCGTCTTGAGCCGCGGCATCGCGTCAGCGGTGATCTTGGCCTGCTGGTCGAGGACGTTGACCAGCTCGTGCATCTCGCGCGGCAGCGACGGCAGCTCGGTGAGGCCGTACAGGTAGAGCAGGTTGCCGACCGCCTCGAGGTGGTCCATGACGTCGTCGAGCTGCGAGCCCAGCGAGTAGATGTCCTCGCGGTCGAACGGCGTGATGAAGGTCGAGTTGATCTTCTTGTACAGCTCGTGGGTGATCTGGTCGCTGTCGTGCTCGACGTCGGTCAGCCGGTCGCTGACGGACTGCACGTTCACCCCGGGCAGGGCCAGCTCGTTCAGCAGCTCGGTGCCGCGCACGAGGTTCTGCGCTGCTCGGGAGAACAGCTCGTAGAAGGCGCCCTCGGTGGGGCGGAAGGAGAACTTCACGGCGCGAACCTCGTTTGCGGGGTGGACGGGGCCTGGCGAATTCGAGGGAATGCTAGGTAACGCCTCCCCAGGTACAGAGCCCGCCTACCCCTGCTCAACAGCAGTTCAGTGCTCGTTCACCTGTTGTTAACCTGGAACGGTTACTTATCCGGATTATTCAGACTACTGGGGCGATGTCCGGGCGCTGATTGGTGGCCCGCGGGGCCGGGGTGGTGCGGCGGGCCGCGGCCTCGGCCGACACCCGCGTTGGCACCTGCTGCCGAACCGGATGACGGCGCAGATGCCGGGCCAGCCCCACCTGGTCGGCGTCGGCGAGCACGTCCACGCCGGCCTCGCCCAGTTCCGTCCAGACGGCCCGCCGGGCCCGGCGCGAACCGGCCGGCAGCCCGCTGATGCGCACGGTGCGCCCGTCCTCGTGCGCGGAGCGGACCAGCGCGTGCAGCAGGTGCCGCTCCTCGGCGGAGATCGGCTCGCGGCCGTCCCAGCCGAACCGGCGGCTCCACGGCTCGCTGATCATCGGCACCAGGGCGGGCGGGGCCGACGCGGTGCCGATGTCGTCGAAGGAGCCGTCCGCGAACGCGTACCGGCGGCTCTGGGCGGCGAGCAGATCACGCACGTCGACGATGCCGGCGATGGCGACCGTCACCGCACCGGGATCCAGCCGCCCGTCGACGCACCGGCTCAGCAGGGGGGCGTGGTCGCGCAATTGCTGATCAAGCATCCGGTACGCGCGCAGCAACGTCTCCGCGTCCCGGGTCGGCCCGGTGAACTCGACCACCAGCCGGAACGGCACCCGCTGGTCGCGGCAGAGCCGCCCACCGCGCGCCGCGGCCCGCGCGAAGAGCGGGGTGAGCACCATCCGGCGCAGCGTATGGCCGGGTTGCGGCGCCCCGGAGCCGAGGTACAACTCGCCGTGCGGCCCCGGCCGGACGGGGACAGTCAGGCCGGCCAGCCCGCGCCGGAGCACGCCGGGCAGCGGGTCGCCGGCCCGGCTCGCGATCAGCGCGTGCCCGGCGGGCAGGTACGGCCTCGGCCGCCGAAGCACCGCAGCGCCGAGAGTCGCCGCACCGGCGGCTCCCGCCACTCCGGCCAGCCCGCCCAACAGGGTCGCCACGTCGTTCGCCACCGTCCGCCACCGCCCCAGCACCGCGAAATAGGACTAACTACACTTATCGCGCTCACCACTGTGTCACATGGGACACCTGCGATCGGGCAATGTCGCGGAGAATTCCCCCATGCCGCCGGACCCTTTCGAAGCCGAGCGCCCGCACCTGCTGGCGGTCGCCTACCGCATGCTCGGCAGCCGCAGCGAGGCCGAGGACGCGGTTCAGGAGGCCTGGTTGCGTTACCACAAGGCCGTGACCGGCGGTGAGATCCACGACCTGCGCGGGTGGCTGACCACGGTCACCGGCCGGATCTGCCTGGACGTGCTGAAATCGGCCCGGGTCCGCCGCGAGGCCTACCCCGGCCAGTGGCTGCCCGAGCCGGTGGTGTCGTTCCTCGACGACCCGGCGGAGCGGGTGACCCAGCGGCTGGAGGTCAGCCTCGCGCTGCTCGTCGTGCTGGAGAAGCTCACCCCCGAGCAGCGCGTGGCGGTGGTCCTGCACGACGCGTTCGCGGTCCCGTTCGACGAGGTCGCCGCGGTGCTCAACACCAGCGTCGCCGCGGCCCGCCAGCACGCGTCCCGGGGCCGGCGCGCGATCACCGAGGGCCAGTCGCGGCACACCGCGGGCCTCGCCGAGCAGCGCGAGGTGCTGGAGGCGTTCCTGACCGCGGCGGCCTCCGGCGATCTCCAGGCGCTCGCGGCCGTGCTCGCGCCCGAGGTGGTGGCGATCAGCGACGGCGGCGGCGCGGTCAACGCGGGCCGCAACCCGGTCTTCGGGCTGGACCGGGTGGCCCGCTTCTACGCCGGTCTGCTGGGCCGCCGGGTGCGCGACACGCGCGGCGTCACGATCGAGCCGGTCCTGGTCAACGGCGACGCCGGGGTGCTGGTCCGCGGCTACTACCTGGACGGGCGCCGGCTGGTCGCGGTGCTGACCGCCGCCGTCGCGGACGGCCGCGTCACGGCCCTCTACAACCAGCTCAACCCGGCCAAACTGGGGTCGCTAGACGACCGCTGAGAGCCACTTCCGGTAGGCGGAAGCGAACGGCTCCGAGCCGTCGCCCAGGGCCGTGAACAAGCGCCCGGCTGCGGCCCGAGCCTCGGCGACCAGGTCGTCCGGATAGCCGAACCGCACCCGGTGATCGGCGAACTCGTCCTCGTCGCGCAGCTCGATCAGCCCGGTGTCGCGGCGCCGCGACACGTCCAGGTCGAGGTCGACGATGTGCACGGTGTCACCCTCCCAGCGCGCCGGGGTGGTGATGTCGCAGTAGACCTCGCTGGTCCGCGGCGGCGGGTTGAACATGCCTGTCCACCAGGCGTGGTGCGGGATCAGCAACACGAACGGGATCTGCTCGACCGACGGCTGGCCGTGGTAGACGGACTGTGTGCCGCGGATCACACCGACCCAGACGCCCAGGTCGTCCTCGTTGAGCCGACGAGCGGGGTAGTCCCGGTGGGCGGAGCCGTCGTACTTCGTGTAGACGACCCGGACCAACTCGCTCGGCATGACAAGACCCTAACGGTGACATGGTTTCGTCGGTGGTGGCGGGTACGGTCTCCGACGTGACTGCCGCGACCCGCAAGAAGGCCACCGCGTCCCAACTGCTCGCCGCCGCCGTCGGCGCAGTCCCGGGCGGCACATCCCGGCCCGGCCAGGAGGAGATGGCCGCGGCCATCGAGCGGGCCGTCAAGGACCGCGAGCATCTGTTGGTGCAGGCCGGCACGGGCACCGGCAAGTCCCTGGCCTACCTGACCCCGGCGCTGCTGGTCGACGGCCCGGTGGTGGTCTCAACGGCGACCCTGGCCCTGCAAAACCAGCTCGTCGAGCACGACCTCCCCCGGCTCGCTGACGCGGTGGAGCCGGTGCTCGGCCGCCGCCCGACCTTCGCGGTGCTCAAGGGCCGCCACCACTACCTCTGCATGGCCAAGCTGGAGCACGCCGACGAGGAGGCGCCGACCGACACCCTCTTCGACGACGCGCCGCCGCGCGCGACCCAGTGGCTGGGCGAGGCGGGCAAGCTCGGCAAGCAGATCCTGCGCGTGCAGGCCTGGTCGGAGAAGACGAAGACCGGCGACCGCGACGAGCTCGACCCGGGCGTGGACGAGACCGCCTGGCGGCAGGTGTCGATGCCGGCCCGCGACTGCGTGGGCGCGGCCCGCTGCCCCTACGGCGCGGAGTGCTTCGCGGAGGCCTCCCGGGTGCGCGCCCGCGAGGCGGACATCGTGGTGACCAACCACAGCCTGCTCGCGGTCGACATGCTCGCCGACCGCCACATCGTCCCGCCACACAAGCTGCTCATCGTCGACGAGGCGCACGAGCTGGCCGACCGGGTGTCCTCGGCGGCGCAGGCCGAGCTGACCCCGGAGGCGGTCGAGCGGGCGTCCCGGCGCGCCAAGCCACTGGTCTCCGCCGCCGCCGGCGAGGCCCTGGCGGAGGCGGCCGACTCGCTGACCGTCGGCCTCGGCGACGTCCCGGCCGGCCGGCTGACCACCGGCCTGCCCCCGCTGCTGCAGCAGGCCGTGCTGCTGATCGACTCGGCCACCCGGGCCGCCCTGGACGCGATCGGCGACATCAAGAACGACGACCCCGACCCGGTCCGCAAGCAGCAGGCCAAGGCCACCCTGGACGACATCTCGACCACGGCGCAGCGGCTGCTGGAGGGCAACGAGTTCGACGTGGCCTGGGTGGAGAAGTCCGACCTGGGCAACGGCCGCCGCGCCCTGGTGGTGGCCCCGCTCTCGGTCGCCGGCACCCTCGCCACCAACCTCTACGACGAGCGCACGGTGGTCGCCACCTCGGCGACGCTGACCCTGGGCGGCCGCTTCGACACGGTGGCCCGCTCGCTCGGGCTCCCGGCGCCGACCCCGGTCCCGGCCGCCCGCACCGGCGGCCTGACCCCGGAGGCGCCGCCGGTCTCCGGCGACGGGTGGAATTCCCTCGACGTCGGCTCCCCGTTCGACTACCCCCGCCAGGGCATCCTGTATGTCGCCGCGCACCTGCCCCGCCCGGCCGCGTCCGGCCTCCCGGACGCCGCGGGCGAGGAGCTGCTCAAGCTGGTCGAGGCCCTCGGCGGCCGCACGCTGGGCCTGTTCTCGTCGCGCCGGGCGGCGACCCAGGCGGCCGAGCTGCTGCGCGCCCGGACCGACCTGACGGTGCTGCTGCAGGGCGAGGAGTCCCTGCCGATCCTGGTCCGCAAGTTCCGGGAGCAGAAGGAGAGCTGCCTGTTCGGCGTGATGTCGCTGTGGCAGGGCGTGGACGTCCCCGGCGACGCCTGCCAGCTGGTGGTGATCGACCGGCTGCCGTTCCCCCGCCCGGACGAGCCGCTGGCCGCCGCCCGCGCGGCGGCGGTGGACGCGACCGGCGGCTCCGGCTTCGCCGCGGTCAGCGTCCCGATCGCCGCGATCCGGCTGGCGCAGGGCGTGGGCCGGCTGATCCGCTCCACCGGCGACAAGGGCGTGGTCGCGGTCCTGGACTCCCGGCTGGAGACGGCCCGCGGCTACGGCGCCTTCCTGCGCAAGTCCCTGCCCCCGTTCTGGTATACGACCCGCCCGGAGGTGGCGGTCGGCGCCCTGCAGCGCCTGGCGAAGTCCTAATCACCCCTTCCGGACAGCCCGGGACAGACCGTGCCGGGACAACTACTTTCCTCCGACAGACCACCAAAACGCCGTCCCATGCGTCTACGAAGCAGGTGTTGATCGACACCGGCGTGGACGTCGAAGGGACACTGCTCGATGACGGTGGCTGCCGACCCGAAACCGAAATCGCACCGCAAACGGTTCAAGCTGCCGCGATGGTGTCGCCGCTCGGTGGCGGTCCTCGCGGTGGGCGCGGTGGCGATCGGCTGCGGCGCCGCCGGCTACGTCGCCAGCGTCGACCTGCCACCCGATCCGGCGCCGCCGCAGGCCTCGGTCCTCTATTACCGCGACGGCCGCACGGTGCTCACCCGCATCGGCACGACGGATCGCACCGACGTCGGCCTGAGCCAGGTCCCGGTGGCGGTCCAGCGGGCGTTCCTGGCTGCCGAGGACCGCGGCTTCTACGACCACTCCGGGGTTTCCACCCGCGGAGTGCTGCGCGCACTGTGGGCGAACGTCTTCCAGGACGGTGGCCAGGGGGCGTCGACCATCACCCAGCAGTACGTCCGGAACGCCTACCTCACCCAGGACCGGACGGTCAGCCGCAAGACCAAGGAGGCCGCGCTGGCCTGGAAGGTCGAGGATCGCTTCAGCAAGGCCGAGATCCTCGAGCGGTATCTCAACACCATCTACTTCGGCCGCGGCGCGTACGGCATCCAGGCCGGGGCGCACGCCTACTTCGGTACGACGGTCGACCAGCTGACCGGCTTCCAGGGTGCCGTACTCGCCACGCTGATCAAGGACCCGACCCGCGGCGACCCGGCAGTCGACGCCGAGTGGGCGCGGGACCGGTGGAAGTGGATCCTCAAGGCGATGACCGAGCAGGGCTGGCTGCCCGCCGGCGCGGCCGACCGGACGCCGTATCCGGCCGTCGCCGCGGAATCGGTCACGGCGAACGGCGTCGGCGGCGCCGCCGGCCTGATCGCGGACCGGGTCGAGGACGAGTTGGTGCAGGCCGGCGTCACTCGGCAACAGGTCCGCACCGGTGGCTTGCGCATCACGACCACGATCGATGCCACCGCCCAGGACGCCGCCACCCAGAGCGTCAGCGTTGCGCTGCGCAATCAGCCCAAGGAACTGCGGATCGCCCTGGTGGCCGTCGACCCGGCCAGCGGCGGGGTGCGCGCCTACCACGGCGGTGACCGCGGCCGCGGCTATTTCGACGACGCGCTGGCCGCCCGGCCGCCGGCCTCGACCTTCAAACCGGTCGTGCTGGCCGCCGCCGAGGAGCGCGGCATCGGCTACGCGTCGCTGTACAACGGCAGTTCACCCCGTGATTTCCCCGATCGGCGCGGGGTGCCGCTGTACAACCAGCGCAACCTGCAGTGCCCGGTGTGCCCGCTCGACCTCGCGATGGTGCACTCGCTCAACACCCCGTTCTACGCGCTGGCGGAGCAGATCGGCCCGGACGCGGTCCGGCGGCTCGCCCACAAGCTCGGAGTGCCCGAGAAATACGGCAAGCAGGCCACCATGGTGGACGCGGCCGGCGACCCGGCTCCCGGCAAGACCCGATCCGACATCGCTCTGGGCCGCTATCCGGTCGCCCCGGCCGACCTGGCGACCCTCTATGCCACGCTGGCGGACGGCGGACGCCGCCGGGACCGGCACTTCGTCGACTCGGTCGCCACGGCAGACGGCAAGGTGCTGCACCGCTATTCCGGAAAGCCCCGCCGGGTGCTCTCCAGCGCCGTGGCCGCGGACCTGCAGACCGTGCTGGAAAAGGTCGTGGCGCGGGACGGCGAGGTCGCCGGGGTCGCCGCGGCCGCGAAGACCGGCTCACAGCAATGGGGCAACACGACCGACTCCTCCGACGCGTGGACGGCCGGCTGGGCTCCCGGGCTCGCCGCGGTGACGTGGGTGGGCCGGGACAAGCCGGGACCCATCCGAGAGCGGGGCGGCAAGTCCATCAACGGCGACGGCATGCCGTACCGGATCTGGCAGTCGTTCCTCGCCGCCGCCCTGAGCGACCGGCCCGCGCCGGCGAAGACCCCACCCAGCCAGGTGGTGGGCCGGCGGGAAACCGCCGACCTCAAGACTCTCGTCGGTGGCTTCAAGACGCCCGCGGGCATGATCTACCTGGGACCGCAGAAGGGCGACAAGGTCGACAAGTCGAAGGCGACCGGGTCGTGGCAACAGCGAGTCACCCGACTGACCAACGCACTCGACAAATACGCGGCCTCCGTCCCGAAGTTCTCCGTCGCCCTCGAAGACCGCAAGACCGGGCGCCGGTATGCCTATCACGGCGGCCAGCAACAGGAGACCGCCAGCATCATCAAGGTCGAGCTGCTGGCGGCGTTGCTGCTGCGGGCCCAGGACCGCGGTCGCGCACTGACCGCGGCCGAACAGGCCCGGGTGACAAAGATGATCAAAGCTAGCGACAACGACGCCGCGACGGAGGTGTACAACTCCGTGGGCGGCGCTGCCGGACTGCGCGTGGCGGGCCAGCGACTGGGCCTGACCGACACCGACCCCGCCAAGTCCTGGGGCCTGACCCGGACCACGGCGAGCGATCAGGTCAGGATGCTCGTCGCGCTGACCGATCCGGGCAGCCCGCTCAACGAGGGATCCCGGGAGCTGATGCTCCAGCTCATGTCGTCCGTTAACGCCGATCAGAACTGGGGAGTCAGCGCGGCGGCCTTCGAGGGCGACCAGACCTCCCTGAAGAACGGCTGGGTCTACCGCTCGGCCGAGGACGGGCGGTGGATCATCAACAGCATCGGTCGCATCACCGGCACCAACACCGACACGACCGTGGCGGTGCTGTCCCGCGGCCACGGCGACAAACAACGTGGTATCGACGTCGTCGAGCAGGTGACCGCGCTGACCCGCAGCTATCTGGGCTGGTGAGGGCCGCTAAGCGGGGGTGGAGGCTCCCCCGGTCGGCACGACGACGGCGTCCGGCGGGACCTCCGGGCGCTGGCGGGCCAGCCGCCGTATCCCGGTGTTGAGGACCGCGATCAGCGGGACGGCGACCAGCGCGCCGACGATGCCGGCCAGCACCACGCCGGAGGCGATGCCGATGATCACGACCAGCGGGTGGATGGCCACCGCCCGGCCCATGATCAGGGGCTGCAGGACATGGCCCTCGACCTGCTGGACCAGGATCACCGCGCCCAGCACGATCAGCGCGATCACCCAGCCCTGGTCGACCAGCGCGACCAGCACGGCCACCGCGCCCGACACGCTCGCGCCGACGATCGGGATGAACGCGCCCAGGAACACCAGGGCCGCCAGCGGGAACGGGAACTGCACCTTGAGGATCACCAGGGCCAGGCCGATGCCGGTCGCGTCGATGAAGGCCACCAGCACCGTCGCGCGGACGTAGGAGCCCAGCGTCGACCAGGAGGCGTCGCCGGCGTCGGCCAGGCTCCAGCGCGCGTTCACCGGGAAGAGCCGGACCAGGAAGCGCCAGATCTTGCGGCCGTCGCGGAGGAAGAAGAACGTCGCGAAGATCACCAGCAGCGCGCCGGTGAGCACCTCGAACAGGGTCGCCGCGGTGGCCACGCCGGTCGCGGTCAGCGACGACGTGTTCGCGTTGATCCAGTTCTGGCCCGAGTCGATCGCCTGGTCGACCTGGTCGTCCGAGAGGTGCAGCGGGCCGGTGCGCAGCCACTCCTGGATCTGCCGGATGCCGCTGCTCGCCTTGGCGGTGAGATCACCCACCCCCTCGACGAACTGGTTCACCACCAGCGTCAGGGTGCCCGCCACGGCGGCGATGCCGCAGATCAGCACCAGGAAGGTCGCCAGCGACGGTGGCAGCCGGAAGCGGCGCAGCCAGCCCACCGCGGGCGACAGCAGCGCCGACAAAAGCAGGGCGATCGCGAGCGGAACCACCACGATGCTGACCATGCCGATGAAGCGCACCAGCACCCAGCCGACGACCCCGACCACGATCAGCCGCCACGACCACGCGGCCGCGATCCGCAACGAGTGCGGCACCTCGGAATCGTCCCGGCTCGACGTCGACCGATGATCGACCGGCGGATCCGGCGCGGGCAACTCGAAGTCGACCTCGCGGTCGTCCGGCATCGCGTCCTGCATGGCACGGGCCAGCCGGACCGACTCACGCCCGCTGTCGTACGCACGACGCAGATTCGCCCGGACCCGTTGTAAGCGGCTCAACCGCCACCCCCTCGTCCGTAGTCACGCCGGTCCCACCGTAGTCCAGACCCCCTCATCGCCCCGCCCAACCACCCCGGGACTGAAGGCGAAGCTCTTCGGGCGCGGGCGTACCGTCCTGTCGTGAACACCGACACCCGTACCGAGGCCGGGCTGCCCATCCGGATGTTGCATGACCGCGTCCTCGTCCGGCTCGACGGCGGCAACGGCGAACGCCGCTCAAGCGCCGGCATCGTGATCCCCGCCACCGCGTCGATGGGCCGCCGCCTGTCCTGGGCGAAGGCCGTCGGCGTGGGGCCAAACGTCCGCTCCATCGTCGTCGGCGACCGGGTCCTGTTCGACCCGGACGACCGCGCGGAGGTGGAGCTGCACGGCAAGGAATACGTGCTGTTACGCGAGCGCGACGTGCACGCGGTCGCCGCCACCCGCGTCGAGTCGGACGGGACGGGCCTGTACCTCTAGATCCTTGGGTTCGAGATTCTGAACACGAGAGTCGGGTTTCAGGCCGCTGTCGCTACAGCTTCAGCTCAGCTAGCGCTTCAGCAGGGCGAAGACGCCCCAGCCGAGGTACTCGCGCCGGTAGCGGACGTGCGCCACCGGATCCGTGCTGAGCTCCTCGCGGAACGCCGGGGCGAGCTCATCATCCGGGTTGGCGTCCAGCCAACGGCGGATGGTGAGCCAGTGCGCCGCCGCATACCGGTCCCAGCTGTCCTGGTCGGCCAGCACCATCTCGACCAGGTCCCAGCCCAGGTCGTGGAACTGGGCGACCAGGCCGGGCAGATCCCGCCAGTCGTCCCGGCTCTGCGCATGGCAGGCCACGACGGCCTCCTGGCTCGGCGGCTCCCGCCGCCAGTACGGCTCGCCGACGAGCACCATGCCGCCCAGGCGCAGGCTGCGCTCAAGCAGGCTGACAGTGCCGGGCACGCCGTCGCCGATCCAGGTGGCGCCGATGCAGGCGGCAACGTCCACCGGCGCGTCGGAGACAAAGCCGCCGGCGTCGCCGTGCACGAACCGGACCCGATCGGCGACGCCCAACTCGACGGCGCGCTCGCGGGCCTTCTCGGTCGCGACGGTGCTGATGTCGACACCGGTGCCGCTGATCCCATGATCGCGGGCCCAGGTGCAGAGCATCTCGCCGCGGCCGCCGGCGAGATCGAGCAGGGTGTCCCCGGCCCGCAGTCCGATCGCCCGGCCCAGAGTGGCGAGCTTCTCGGCGGTGAAGGGGTTACAAATCCGCTGGTCGCCTTCGCGGATGGGGTGATGACGCGGAAGATCCATGGCTGGTGCTCCAGAAGTCCGAAGGTCGAGGAGGAAAGAGCTGAGACCGGCCGGTACGGACCGGCACACTCGACCGCGGCATCGCGCATCACTCGATTCCTGGCTCGTCGGACTTGCTGGCGGGGTCAGGCTAGGTCGCCAGCCATCCCAGCCCAACCCAATTTCGATTCGGCGGGGGTGTCTGATCCCGATGGTTTCCATCCCTCGGCACCGACCTCGGACTGCGCCGACTGCGTTGAAATCGTGGAAGCCAGTGGCCCTCCTGACGGCCCTCCGGGCGGCCAAAAGCTACCAAGATCTATCAAATTGACCGACGGTTTTTCGGACAAAGACGATTTAGCAGGATTAGACGCCTCTCAGGCCCCGTCTCAGTTCTGCGGGGGAGGCGGGGCGTCCGAAGTCCCGCCCGAGGGGCCGGGATCGGCGGGCGGCGCGGCGGGAGCATCCGGCCCGGTGCCGCCGCTCTGGCCGCTGCCGGGATCCTGACCGTACGACGGTTCGGGGTGGCCCTGCTGCTCGTAGTTGTTGGACGGCTGGGGGTGGGCGGGGTCGTAGCCGTGCGTGGGCTGGACCGTCGGCGGGACGGCGGAGTCGTAGCCCTGCCGGGTGTAGCTGGTCCAGGCATCGCCGCTCGCGGGGATTCCCGGCCTGACGCCCTGGCCTTGGGCCTGCGTCGGCGCGACGCCGTAGCCCGGCGTGTCGCCGGGCTGCTGGCCATAGCCAGGCCCCTGCCCGTGTCCCGGCTGCGGACCGTATCCGGGCTGCGGACTGTACGGCTGCGAACCCCCGGGCTGCGAACCATAACCAGGCTGCGAACCCCCGGGCTGCGAACCATAACCAGGCTGCGAACCGTAGGCCTGTGAACCATAACCAGGCTGCGAACCCCCGGGCTGCGAACCGTAACCAGGCTGCGAACCGTAGGCCTGCGTGCCGTCGGGCTGTGAGCCATAGGGTTGCGTGCCACCGGATTGCGAGCCGTGACCGGGCTGCGAGCCATAAGCCTGCGTGCCGTCGGGCTGTGAGCCATGGCCAGGCTCCGAGCCATGGCCGTAGGCGCTGGGCTGGCCATACGTCCCAGCGCCAGCACCCGGCTGGCCGTAACCGGCGCCGTTGCCAGGTTGCCCAGAGCCGGCCTGCTCATAACCAGGCTGACCATAACCGCCCGCGCCGTAACCGGGCTGGCCATAGCCCTGCTCCGAACCAGGCTGTCCGTAACCAGCCTGGCCAAAGCCGGTCTGGCCAAAGCCGGTCTGGCCGTAACCAGAAGCGCCATAACCAGGCGGGGTGTGACCAGGAGGACCGTAACCAGGAGGACCGTAACCAGGCGGGGCGTAGCCGGGCGGGAAGCCGTAGCCGCCGGCCATGGCAGGAACCGGAGCCGGGGCCGCGGGCAGCCGAACCGGCACCGGGACCACCGGCTCCGCCGGGGCGGTCACCGTGCGGGTCACTCCGTCCGGGAACGCGATCTGGTAGCTCGTCCCGTTCCAGAATGCCTGGGGCATCTGCGGGTCGCGGCCCACGAACACCGACCGATAGCCCGAGATCGCCGTCAGCAACCGCTGTTCCTCGTCCGTGGCCCGCTGCTGGTCCTCCGGGCTGCTGCTGTGCAGGCCGCGCTGCATGCCGTCGCGCAGCAGCGCCAGCTTTGTCGACGTTGCCTGGAAGCCGCGCATCGCCCGGACGCCGGTGTCGCCGGACACGCGTTTCGCCCATTGCCGGGCCGAGTGGCGGCGGCCGAGGCTGCCCAGCGTCGCCACTTCCGGTGGGGACAGCCAGCCGGCGCTCACGTAGCCCGGCAGAATGCGCTCGCTCAGTCGGCCTTCCCAGCTGCGCAGGGCGATGGCGAAGCCGACCACCACGAAGAAGAACGGGACCATGAAGCCGAGGTAGCCGTACAGCATGATCAGGGTCTCGCCGGTGGCCACCGACAGCGTCGGCAGCAGGTTGAACGTGCCGTGCAGGATCATCGCCAGCAGCAGGCCCGCGATCGGCGCCAGCCACTTCACCCGGCGGTCCGCCGAGCGGGCAGCCAGGCCCAGGCCGATGCCGGTCATCGCGGTGAACAGCGGGTGCGCGAAGCCGGTGAACAGGATCCGGACGATGAAGATCAGGAAGAGGTTCTGGATGCCGGTCGCCGGGCCGTACTGGTCGGCGCCCGACGCGTAGCCGTGCCCGCCCAGGTAGAGCACGTTCTCCACCATGGCGAAGCCCAGCGCGGCCATGCCACAGTAGACGATGCCGTCGGTGATGCCGGACCATTCCCGGCGCCGGCGCCAGAGCAGCAGGATCGGGCCGAGGGCCTTCATGGACTCCTCGATGAACGGCGCCACCAGCACCGCCACCAGCGCGTCCGGCAGGCCGATCCGGTCGAAGCCCCAGGCGGCCAGCGAGTTGACGCCGATCGCGACCAGCGTCGCCACCGCCGATCCCCAGGCGAAGCAGAAGATCAGATATCGGCTCGGCTCCGGCTCGTAGCGGTCCAGCCAGAGGAAGCAGCCGACCAGCACCGGCACCGGCAGGATCGCCGCGCCCAGCCCGATCGCCAGGCCCTGCGGACCGTTGCTGACACCGAGGATGACCAGCATCGCGACCGCGCAGGCCGCGATGAAGACGATCACCAGGGTCAGCGGCAGCCAGCGCGGCACCCGCGAACGCCCGTTGGGTGGCACCTCCGGCACGGCCGCCGGGCCGGCAACATCGAGCGGCGCGTCCGGCCCGACGGCGATCGCACTGGCGGTCGCCGGGTCGGCAACGCCGAGCGGCGCGTCCGGCCCGACGGCGATCGCACTGGCGGTCGGATCCTGGGCGCTCCCGGCAGGACCGGAGACCTGCGCAGCGGAATCGGGCGCCGGGGAGGCCGGAGCCGCGGAGGTGGGTGCCGGGTCGGGCGACCCGCCATGAGCTACGTCGGCCATGCCGCCAGCGTAGCCACCCCGCCCCGCCCGGTCAGGCCCGCGGCGTCGGAAAGCGGATCAAGAGCGGAAAACCGCCGGAAATGTCAGGACGGGCCGCGACCGGAGCCGCCCGGCCGGGCCCGGGCGGGCTTACGGGCTGCACGCGCCCGCCCGTCCCAGCCGACCGCCCGCCGCACCAGCCGGGGCGCCTCCGCATACTCGATGCCGGTGGCCCTGAGCAGGTCGGAGACCGTCGTCCGGACCTGCGCGACGACCACCCCGCCGGAGAAGCCGACCCCCTCGGCGTACGCCCGCCCGGACTCGGCCGCCGCCCGCAGCGCCCGTTCCCGGGTGGCGACCGGCTCGACGCCTTTCGCCCACTCCTGGCGCAGCAGGTCCACGGCGTCGCCGAGCAGGCCGATCGAGCTCGGCAGGCATTCCGGGATCTGCTCGCCGTCGTCGAGCGCCGTCATGACCCGCCGGGCCAGCACCCGGACGTTGCGCAGGGCGTACGTCACGTGGTCCGCGCCTTCGACGTACTGGCCCAGCGCACCGCGGGCCCGCCAGCGGGCGGGCGCGAAGGCCACGTTCTCGCTCGCCGCGACCGCGGCCTGGTCGAAGCCGGTGAAGTTCGCCTCGGCGGTGCGTAGCTGGTCGAGGGCGCCGCGCACCACGCCGGAGTCGCCGGACTTCAGGCCGTCCGCGATCGTGCGCAGGCCGTCCGTCAGCGTCTGCAGCGCCGGATTCGCCGCCCGGCGGATCACCGTCAGCGGGTTGAGCGGCAGCAGCACGGTCATCACGACCAGCCCGACCACGCCACCCACGAGCGCGTCGAAGAAGCGGGTGTACGGCAGCCCGGCGCCCGGCGTCGTCAACGTCGCGACCAGCACCGCGGACGAGGCGGACTGCACCACCAGGGGCGTGCCGCCGCCGACCGCCGCCGCGGCCACGATCGCCAGCACCACCACCAGGCCGACCTGCCACGGACCGGTGCCGATCAGCAGGATGATGCCGTCACCGATGCCGATGCCGATGGCCACGCCGACGACGAGCTCGATCGTCCGCTTGGCGCGCTGCCCGACCGACGAGGCGAGGGTGATGACGGCGGCGATCGGCGCGAAGAACGGGCTCGGCCGGCCGATCACGTCGTGCGCGATGAACCAGGCGATCCCGGCGCCCAGCCCGGCCTGCAGCGCGAGCGCGAAGCCACCCCGTACCCGGGACCAGCCGGCGCCGATCCCCGACCGGGACCGGCCGCGCAGCTCGGCGAGGACCGCGGTGAGCCCCCGCTGCGCCTCGGCATCCGTCATGCCGGGCCCACCCTCGGCATGACGGACCGCACCGGAGCGAGCCGGTGAGTGCGGGGGCGGGGCGACATGCCTAAGCACCCTAGCCGGACGGCATGCCAGGATGGCGGCCGTGACGACTCTTGTTGACCGGTGGGTCGCGGCAGCCCGGGGCGCCGGGGCGACCGCCGACGACGCGGACCTCGGCGCCGCCGGCGAATATCTGCTGACCCGCTGGTCGGAACCGCAGCGGCAGTACCACACCGTGGCGCACCTGACCGCCGTCCTCGATGTCATCGACCGGCACGCGGAGCTGGCGCCCGGCACGGACCGGGTGCGGCTCGCGGCCTGGTTGCACGACGCCGTCTACGACCCGCGGGCGCTCGGTGACGCCAACGAACGGGACAGCGCGGAGTTCGCGGCCGGGCTGCTGGCGACGCTGGGGACGCCGGACGAGGTAGCCGCGGAGGTGGCCCGGCTGGTCGGGCTCACGGCCGGGCACGCCACCGAGCAGGACGACCCGGACGGCGAGTTGCTCTGCGACGCCGACCTGGCGATCCTGGCGTCCGGCCCGGACGAGTACGCGGCGTACACGGCCGCGATCCGCCGGGAGTATGCCCACGTGCCGGACGACGCCTTCCGCGGCGGCCGGAGCCAGGTGCTGAAAGCCCTGCTGGAGCTGCCGTCGATCTACCGGCACGCCCCGCTGCGGGCGGCCTGGGAAGACACGGCCAGGGCGAACCTGGCAGCCGAGCTCAAGACCCTGGGCTGACTCAAGACCTGGGCCGACTCAAGACCTGGGCCGACCCGAGACCCTGGGCTGAGGTGCTTGGGCCGGCGCAGCCCGGCCGCGCGCAGCCGGGCGGACAGCTCGCGGGAGCGGACCAGCGTGGCGCCGAGCCACAACGCCATCGGGAAGCGGGCGTCCGGGATGTCGTAGTGGTCACGGTCGAACGCCCGCCGGGGCGCGCCCAGCATCTCCGCGAAGGCGTGCAGCTCCGCATATGACACGTCGCTGACCAGGTGCGACCAGAGCCGGCCGCGGGCCGGCCAGCGCGGCTCGTCGACGAGGATCAAAGTTCCACTTCGAGCAGGTCGATGCCGCGGTCGGCGGCATAGCCCCGAACGTCGGGCACGCCCAGCCGGGCCGCGTCGGCGGTGAGGTCGTCGGGCATCTTCTGCGACTGCCGCTCGGCCTCGACCCGGGCCAGGTAGTGCTCGATCTCCCGGGCTCGCACCGCGGCGTCCCAGCCGAGCGCGTCGCCCATCACCGCGGCGGCGTGCGTGACGGTCTCGGCGCCCCGGTGGGCGGTCTCGATCGAGATCCGGGTGCGCCGGGTGAGCACGTCGTCGAGGTGCAGCGCGCCCTCGGCCTGGGCCGCGTACGCGACCTCGGCGGCCAGATATTCCGGGGCGCCGGCGAGCGGGGTGGCCAGCGCCGGGTCGGCCTCGATCATGGCCAGCAGGTGCACGGTGAGGGTGCCGTACCGCTCCAGCAGATGCTCGATCACCCCGGCGGTGACGCCGTGCCGGCGGGCGATGTCCAGCCGGTCGCGCCAGGCGGCGGCGAAGCCGTCGGCGCCGAGCAGCGGGAGCTGGTCGGTGCGCGACGGCTGGGCGGGCCCGCCGAGCCGGCGCACGGCCCGGTTGATGACGTCGGCGGCCATGACCCGGTATGTCGTGTATTTGCCGCCCGCGACCAGCAGCAGCCCGAGCATCGGCTCGACCACGGCGTGCTCGCGGGACAGCTTCGAGGTGGAGTCGGCCTCGCCGGAGAGCAGCGGCCGCAGCCCGGCGTAGACGCCCTCGATGTCGTCGGCGGTCAGCGGCCTGTCCAGCACCGTGTTGACCTGGTCGAGCAGGTAGCGGATGTCGCGCGCGGAGGCTGCCGGGTGCGAGCGGTCGAGCTGCCAGTCGGTGTCGGTGGTGCCGATGATCCAGTGCCCGCCCCAGGGTATGACGAACAACACCGAGGTGGGCGTGCGCAGGATCAGGCCGGCCTCGCCGGTGATCGCCGACCGCGGCACCACCAGGTGTACGCCCTTGGACGCGCGCACCCGGAAGCCGGGCCGGACGCCGACGTCGCTGAGCATCCGCGACATGTCGTCGCTCCAGACCCCGGTCGCGGCCACGACGGTGCGGGCCCGCACCTCGAACTCCGGCGAGTCGGGCGACTCCAGGTCGCGCACCTTGACGCCGACGACCTCGCGGGCCTCCCGCAGGAACCCGGTGACCCGGGCGCTGGTGACCACGGCCGCGCCCAGGCTGGCGGCGGTGCGGGCCAGGTTGACCACCAGGCGGGCATCGTCGACCTGCCCGTCGAAATACCGGATCGCCCCGACGATCTGGTCGGCGCGCAGGCTGGGGAAGAGCCGCCGGGCGCCGTCGCGGGTGAGGTGCCGGTGCAGCGGCATGCCGCGCCCGCTGCCGAAGACACCGGCGAAGACGTCGTAGGCCGCGACGCCGAGGCCGTAGTAGGCCCGCTGCCAGACCCGGGCGGGCGGCGAGGCGGCGGGCAGCGGCACCAGAATCGGCACCGGCCGCACCAGGTGCGGGGCGAGCCGGCTGGTGAGCAGGCCACGCTCGGTCAGCGCCTCGTGCACCAGGTGCAACTCGAGCTGCTCCAGATAGCGCAGGCCGCCGTGGATGAGCTTGCTGGACCGGCTGGAGGTGCCGGCGGCCAGGTCACGGGCCTCGACCAGGGCGACACTCAGGCCGCGCGACGCGGCGTCCAGGGCGGCGCCGGCGCCGGTGACCCCGCCGCCGATGACGAGCACATCAAACTGCTCGTCCCGCAATCGCCGCAGATCGGCGATGCGACGAATGGGCGAGAGCCGGCCGGCGGCATATCGGGAGACGGAGGGAGAGCGCACAACCCCACGGTAGCGCTGCCGGGAGTCACACCGGCGGGTGAAAAAGGATCGGGTCAGGCCCGGGTGCGGGCCTCGTTGAGCATTTCGGTCACCGAGGCCGCCGGGTCGGTGATGGGGAATTGGACTTTTCGGATTGTCGCCGTCGGGTCGGCCAGCAGCGTGAGGCGCTTGAAGCGGTCGGTGCCGGCGGCCCGGAAGGTCGGTAGGCGCAGGCCCGCCGCCAGCTTGACGTCCTGGTCCGAGAGCAGCGGGAACGGCAGGCCGGCCTGGGCGGCGAAGGCTTCCAATTGGTCGGGGCGCTGGGTGCTGACGCCGCGGATCTGGACGCCCGCCGCCGCGAACTCCGCCGCTCTGGCCGCGTACGTCATCGACTCGAGCGTGCAGCCCGCCGCCCCCGGGATGTCGCCCCAGCCGGGCGGATGGCCCGGCGCGTCCGGCGCGAAGGCGCCGGGGAAGAAGTAGAGGACCGTCCAGGTCTCCAGCCGCAGCGCCGGGATCCGGTGGCCGATCAGGCCGTGCACGCGGTGCGCCTCCGCCGAGGTGGGCGCCGCCGTCGCGGTGAGCGAGCCGTCGCCGAGCACCCACCGGTCGCCCCACTCCTGCAGCGCGATCAGCACCGGCAGTAGCCCTTCGCCCTTCGGCGTGAGCAGGTAGTCGTGGCGGGGCGGGTGCTCCGAATACGGCGCCCGGTGCAGGACGCCGTGCTCGACCAGGGCGGCGAGGCGCTCGGTCAGCGCGCGCCGGCTCATGCCCAGCGAACGCTGCAGCGCCTCGAACCTGGTCACGCCGCCGGCGATGTCGCGCACCACCAGAAACGTCCACCAGTCGGTGACGACGCCCAGCGCCTGCTCGATGCCGCAGTCGGCATCTATGAGTTCGACCCTGCGCACGCCCTTCAGTATAGTCCGTTCCAAAAATGAAACCCACTACACCGGGGGTGATGACCGTGAGCGTGTTCTGGCGCTGGTGGACGGCCGGTACCAGCAGTGATCTGGGTTCGGCGATCGGCGGGGTGGCGCTGCCGCTGACCGCGCTCGCCGTCCTCGACGCGACCCCGTTCGAGATGGGGATGATCGCCGCGGCCGGCTACGTCGCCTGGCTCGTGATCGGGCTGCCGGCCGGGGTCATCGTGCAGCGGCTGCCGCTGCGCGGCACCCAGGTCGGCGCGGATCTCATCCGCGCGCTCGCCGTCGGGTCCATCCCGGCGGCCTGGTGGCTGGGCCGGCTGACCGTCGCCCAGCTGGTCGTCGTCGCCCTGATCATCAGCTTCGCGCACGTGGTCTTCTTCGTCGCCAACTCGACCTTCCTGCCCGAGATCGTCAGCCGGGACCAGCTGCAGTCGCGCAACAGCCTCACCTCCGGCACGCACGCCACCACCCAACTCGCCGGCCCCTCCCTCGGCGGCCTCGCGGTCCAGTTTCTCGGCGCGGTGCCGACCCTGCTGATCGACGCGATCAGCTACCTCGTCTCGGCGGCCCTGCTCCGGACCCTGCCGGCCCGGCGCGGCCACCAGCCCGACCGGCCCACGCCGATGGGCGCGATGATCCGCGAGGGCTGGGCCTACGTGACCCGGCACCCGGTGATGGGCCCGGCCATGTGGTCCGCCACCGCGGTCAACTTCGTCAACGGCGCCCACCACGCGCTTCTCCCGCTCTACCTGATCCGGGAACTGCACGCACCGGCCGCCGTCGCCGGCCTGCTGTTGGCCGTCGACGGCGTCGGCAGCCTGATCGGGGCGGCGCTGACGACGCGGGTCACCAACGCCCTCGGCACCGCCCGCAGCCTGATCATCCTCGGCTTCGTGGGGGCGGCCGGCGCGTTCGTCATCCCCGCGGGCACCGGCTGGACGGCCTACGTGGCCTTCAGCGCCGGCGTCCTGATCTTCGCGGGCAGCGTCGTGGTCCTCAGCGTGACCACCCGTACGTACCGGCAGATCGCCAGCCCGCCCGAGCTGCTCTCCCGGGTGATGGCGACGGTCCGTTTTGTCTCCTGGGGCGCCATTCCGGTCGGCGGCCTGGTGGCGGGTGCGCTCGCCGGGCCGCTCGGCGCCCGGGCCACCCTGCTGATCGTCGCGGCGGCCGCGATACTCGCGCCGCTCGCGCTTCTGCTCTCCCCGGTACGGAATCGGCGCGATCTCCTCGACGCCGCGCCGGAGCCGCAGGCGGTCATTGGGTAGGTTCGGCGGTTGTGGACAGCGAGTTCTGGATCTCCGAACTGACCGACGACGACGTGCCCGCCGTGGTGACCCTCTGCCGGGCCGCCCTGGACCTGCCCGAAGACGCCGCCGAGGCCGCGGAGATCGTGCTGCGCCTGCGCGAGACCACCGGCACCGACGGCTGGTCGGCCAAGCCCCGCAGGGTCGCGGGTTTCATAGCGCTGCGCTCGGCCGGCGGCAGCTCCGCCGCGGCCGGGGCCGCGCTCTCCGGCGAGCCGGTCTCGATGAGTGGCGAGTCCGCCGGAGCCGCCCTCGCCGGCCAGCCGGTCTCGATGAGTGGCGAGTCCGCCGGGGCCGCGCTCGCCGGCGAGCCGGTGTCGGTGAGCGGCGCGCGGGTGATCGGCGTGGTGCTGGGTTCGGTGTCGCACCGGGACCGCTCGATCGGCCACGTCGACCTGATCGCCGTCGACCCGCAGGAGCGGCGCCGAGGGGTGGCGCGGGCGCTGGTGGCCCGGATCGAGGGAGCGCTGGCCGGGCTCGGCGCCGGCGACGTCGTCGTCGCCGGCAACGCGCCGTACTACGCCTGGCCGGGCATCGACGTGCGGTACACGCCGGCGATCTGCGCGGCGATGGCATTCGGCTTCGAGCAGGACCAGCCCGCCTGGAACATGACGGTGGACCTGGCCGGGGACGCGCCGGGAGCCACCGCCGGGGACGAGGCGCGGCTGGCCGAGGAGGGCATCACGGTGCGGCGGGCGACCGCCGAGGACGTTCCGGCGCTGGTCAGATTCACGCTGACCAACTTCGGCGAGGGCTGGGCCGGGGAGATCACCCACTCCGTCGGACGGGACCAGGCCGGCTGCCACCTGGCGCTGGCCAAGGACGGCGCGATCCTGGGCTTCGCGGCCTACGGATCGTCGCGACCGACGTGGTTCGGGCCGATGGGCACCGCCCCGGCCGCCCGCGGGCTGGGCATCGGCGCCCTGCTGCTGCGCCGCTGCCTCGCCGACCAGCGCGCCGCCGGCCACAGCCAGGTGCAGATCGGCTGGGTCGGGCCACTGCCCTTCTACGCGAACGCCGTCGGCGCCCGCGTAGAACGAGTCTTTCTGCTCTACCGCAAACAGCTCTGACATCCGGCACGAGCCGGGCGAGGACAGCGAAAGGGCGGGCCGCCGAGGCGACCCGCCCTTTCGTCGTTACCAGGTGGACTTAGAAGTCCATGTCTCCGCCGCCACCCGGGCCACCGGCCGGGGCCGGGTTCTTCTCGGGCTTGTCCGCCACGACCGCCTCGGTCGTGAGGAACAGTGCGGCGATCGACGCGGCGTTCTGCAGCGCCGAGCGGGTGACCTTGGCCGGGTCGATGATGCCCGCGGCCAGCAGGTCGACGTACTCGCCGTTGGCGGCGTTCAGGCCCCAACCGGCTTCGAGGTTGCGCACCTTCTCCACCACGACGCCGCCCTCGAGGCCGGCGTTGACGGCGATCTGGCGCAGCGGGGCGTCGAGCGCGACCTTCACGATGTTCGCGCCGGTGGCCTCGTCGCCCTGCAGGTCGAGCTTGTCGAACGCGGTCTTGCCGGCCTGCACGAGCGCGACGCCACCACCGGGGACGATGCCCTCCTCGACGGCCGCCTTCGCGTTGCGAACGGCGTCCTCGATGCGGTGCTTGCGCTCCTTGAGCTCGACCTCGGTGGCCGCGCCGACCTTGATGACCGCAACGCCGCCGGCCAGCTTGGCCAGGCGCTCCTGCAGCTTCTCGCGGTCGTAGTCGGAGTCCGACTTCTCGATCTCGGCGCGGATCTGGTTGACCCGGCCCTGGATCTGCTCGGCGTTGCCGGCACCGTCGACGATGGTCGTCTCGTCCTTGGTGATGACCACCTTGCGGGCCTGGCCCAGCAGGCTCAGGTCGGCGGCGTCGAGCTTGAGGCCGACCTCTTCGCTGACGACCGTGGCGCCGGTGAGGATGGCGATGTCGTCCAGCATGGCCTTGCGGCGGTCACCGAAGCCCGGCGCCTTGACGGCGACGGACTTGAAGGTGCCACGGACCTTGTTGACAACCAGGGTCGCCAGGGCCTCGCCCTCGACGTCCTCGGCGATGATGATCAGCGGCTTGCCGCCCTGCATGACCTTCTCGAGGACCGGGAGCAGGTCCTTGACCGCGGAGATCTTGCTGTTCGCGATGAGGATGTACGGGTCGTCGAAGACGGCCTCCATCCGCTCCGCGTCGGTCATGAAGTATGCCGAGATGTAGCCCTTGTCGAAGCGCATGCCCTCGGTGAGCTCCAGCTCGAGCCCGAAGGTGTTGCTCTCCTCGACGGTGATGACGCCTTCCTTGCCGACCTTGTCCATGGCCTCGGCGATGATCTCGCCGACCGTGGAGTCACCGGCGGAGATGGAGGCGGTGGAGGCGATCTGCTCCTTGGTCTCCACGTCCTTGGCGAGCTTGCTCAGCTCGTCGGAGACAGCCGCGACGGCAGCCTCGATGCCCCGCTTGAGGGCCATCGGGTTGGCGCCGGCCGCGACGTTGCGCAGGCCCTCGCGCACCAGAGCCTGGGCCAGCACGGTCGCCGTCGTCGTGCCGTCGCCGGCTACGTCGTCGGTCTTCTTGGCGACCTCCTTGACCAGCTCGGCGCCGATCTTCTCGAAGGTGCCCTCGAGCTCGATCTCCTTGGCGATCGACACACCATCGTTGGTGATGGTGGGAGCGCCCCACTTCTTCTCGAGCACGACGTTGCGGCCCTTGGGGCCGAGCGTCACCTTGACGGCGTCGGCGAGCTGGTTCATACCACTCTCGAGGCCGCGACGAGCTTCCTCGTCAAATGCGATGATCTTGGCCATACGGCTTTGTCCTCCTGGACATTCGCGGCGCCGGGCCGGTCCGGCCCGCTTTCCGCACGTAGGAACCATGCGGACGTCACCACCTGGCGATGTGACGTCCTCAGGTCGAGCCGGATAGCCCGCGACGACCGGTCTCGTGCCCCGGCACCGATGGCGATGCCGCGGCCGTGACCCCACCGCCCCGACCTGCTGGCACTCACGTGGCGCGAGTGCCAATCACTTGTTTAGCACTCTGCTGGGGCGAGTGCAAGCAGAACGGACCGCCCGCGCGGGTGCCCACGGCGGTCGTATATCGGCGTCCCGCTTGCCCCCACCTGGGCGACGAGGTAGGCAGAGCAGCATGACCAGCACCATCGCGCCGGCCCTGACCGTGCACCGGGTCACTCCCGCGGACGCGGGCCGGATGCGCGCCCTGCGGCTGGAGATGCTGGCCGACAGCCCGCTCGCCTTCCTGGAGACGCTCGCCCAGGCCGCGGCCCGGCCGCACGCCGACTTCCGGCGGCGGATCGCGCAGGCGTCGACGGGCGGCCAGCTCGCCCAGTTCGTGGCCGACCCCGGGGGCCGGCTGATCGGCCACGCGGGCGGCACGGTGCTGCCCGAGGCGCCGGGCACGACGGTCGTCTTCGCGGTCTACATCACACCCGCCCGGCGTGGCACCGGCGTGCTGGGCGGGCTCGTCGACGCGGTCGCCGAGTGGTCGGTGGCGATGGGCCGCAGCGAGCTGATGCTGGAGGTCGTGGTCGGCAACGACCGCGCGGTCCGGGCGTACGAGCGGCTGGGCTTCGCCGACACCGGGGTGCGGGTGCCGCACCCGATCGTCCCCGGCCTGCTGGAGCTCCAGATGCGCCGGCGGGCCTGACGATGGGCGCGGCGTGGCACACGGCCCGCACCCTGCTGACCGCCGTCAACGGGACCACCCTGGTCGGCCTTGGCCTGGCCGTGCTGACCGGCGCCAAGGTGCGGCGCGGGCCGGGCGGGATCCTGGTCGCCGAGGGCTACCGGCGCAAGGCGCCGCCCGCGACCTGCTTCACCATCGGTTCGGTGATCATCACCAGGCGCACGGCCGAGTGGCTGCTGCACGAGAGCCGGGCCGACCTGCTCGCCCACGAGAGCCGGCACGCCGGGCAGTATGCGGTGCTCGGCCCGCTGTTCTGGCCGGCGTACTGGGCGCTCTGCGGCTACTCGTGGGCGTTGACCGGCACCTACGGCACCCGGAACGCCTTCGAGCGGCACGCGGGCCTGGAGCGCGGCGGATACCGGGTGGCGCCGCTGCGACCGGGGCTGCGGCGGTTCAGACGGTCAGCTGCCACTGAGTCCACTGGTCCACCGCCCGGAAGCCCATCGTCCGGTTGATCCGGAGCATGTGGTCGTTCGTGGCGGCGTTGAAGGTGTCGATCGCGCGCAGGCCGGGACGGCTGCTGCGGGCGTACCGGAGATTTTGGTTTTTGATCGTCAGGCCGAGACCGTGTCCGCGGTGGCCCGGGTCGACGATGGTGATGCTCTGCCAGGCGTGCCAGGCCGTATCGTCCTGGCCGGCGATCGTCGTCCACGCGATGAGCCGCCCGCTGTCCTCGTGCACGGCGCCGGTGTGGAACGCCGTGCGCCGCCGGACGCGGATGGCCTCCTCGGCCGCGCGGACCCGGGCGGCGTCGACCTTCTCGGCCTCCCAGGCCAGGTCCCCGGTGGGGGCGTCGGCGTTCAGCCGGCTTTCCAGGTAGCCGAGGTCGTCCAGGAACTCCGCGGGCGCCACGTTCGTCCACCGGACCAGCCGGTAGCCGGCCGCCACCGGAGTGTCCGGGGGCTCGGCGGTGGCCAGGTCCAGGCGGCTGCGGACCTCCACCAGGCCGGCCGCCGCGCCCATGGCCCTCGCGAAGGCCGCGCCGTCGTCGGTGGTCGGGCCGATGAGGTGCCGGCGGCCGAGTGCCCGGGTGCGCTCGACCGCGTGCCCGAACAGGGCCCGCCCGATCCCGCGCCGCCGCTGCTCCGGATGCACGAAGAGCTGGACGTTGACGTTGGCCAGATTGTCCAGCAGTGGCAGGCCCAGCTCGAGGTGCCCGGCGGGCACGCCGTCGTGGACCGCCAGATATTGCTCCAGCTCGTTACCCGGCCACGGATGCCGCAGGCGAGCGCGGTAGGCCTCGAAGGTGCCCAGCGGGATGTCGGGGGTGTCCGACTCGGCGGCCGCCCGGTCGATCTCGAAGGCCGTCTGATCATCCGCGAGGGGCGCAATCCGTAGCATCTCGACAGACTGTCCTGCCGGCGATCGCGCCGCGACCGAGATTTGGCCGGGAAGTTTGGTCGGGAGGACGCGCGCACAGCGCCTCCGGCACTGGGTCGTTGGGCCCCTAGGAGATTGTCGCCAAGCTCGAAGGTGGGGCCACGTACGGCGTCGCGTCCTCCCGCGTAGAGCATCCTGCCGAGCCTGAGATCCCCGCGCAAGTCCTCAGCGGAAGGAATCTTGACGTTAGGCAGACTGGTGATTACTCTGCGTCACCCGAGGAGGCCGGCATCCCGGGCCCCGCGCAGCGAGGGCTTGATCCGGTGGGTGGGCCCGACCTGACCGGCGACGGCGTCCAGCGTCTTGAGGCCCTCGCCGGTGTTGAAGACGACCGTCTCCTTCTCCGGGTCGAGCTTGCCGCTGGCCACCAGCTTCTTGAGCACCGCCACGGTGACGCCGCCGGCGGTCTCGGCGAAGACGCCGGTGGTGCGGGCGAGAAGCTGGATGGCGTCGCGGATCTCGTCGTCGTCGGCGTAGTCCATCCAGCCGCCGGTGCGGGTCACGGCCTCGATGGCGTACGCGCCGGCGGCCGGGTCGCCGATGTTCAGCGACTTCGCGATGCCGGTCGGCTTCACCGGGATGATCTGGTCGGTGCCGTTGTGCAGGGCGGTGGCGATGGGGTTGCAGCCGGCCGACTGGGCGCCGAAGACGGCCCAGCCGCCCTCCGGGGCCTCGACCAAGCCGATCTCCACCAGCTCGGTGAACGCCTTGTCAATCTTGGTGAGCAGCTCGCCGCTGGCCATCGGCACCACCACCTGAGCCGGGATCCGCCAGCCGAGCTGCTCGGCCACCTCGTAACCGAGAGTCTTCGAACCCTCCGCGTAAAAAGGCCGCACGTTCACGTTGACGAAGGCGGTGTCCTCGAACTCGTCGGTCTCCACCAACTCGCCGCAGAGCCTGTTCACGTCGTCGTAGGAGCCGTCGATCGCAACCAGCTCGCCGCCGTACACGGCGGTGGTGATGATTTTGCCCTGCTCGAGATCACCCGGGATGAAGACGATCGAGGGCACCCCGGCGCGGGCGGCGTGGGCGGCCACCGAGTTGGCCAGGTTGCCGGTCGAGGCGCAGGCGAAGCGGGTGAAGCCCAGCTCACGGGCGGCGGTGAGGGCGACGGAGACAACCCGGTCCTTGAAGGAGTGGGTCGGGTTGGCGGAGTCGTCCTTCACCCAGAGCGGCGCCCGCAGGCCCAGCTCGGCGGCCAGCGCGGCGGCGCCGACCAGCGGGGTCAGACCCGGGTCGAGGGTGACGCGGGAGGCCGGGTCCTGGCCGGTGGGCAGCAGGGCGGCGTATCGCCAGATGTTCTGCGGGCCGGCCTCGATCTGCGCACGGGTGACCGCGGCGAGCGCGGCGGGGTCATAGGCGACCTCGAGGGGGCCGAAACACTCGTAACAGGCATGCTGCGCGGCGAGCGGGAACTCGGCGCCGCAACCGCGACAGACGAGGGCGCGAGCAGGGCTGATGGACTGGCGGGGGGCGTCGACGGCCGACGTCATGACGAGGCTCCTTCTCATCTTTCCCCGGCGTGACAGCCGCGCACGGGGACGGAATTAGCACCTGCCGCGCGGGGCCTCGCCATCGAGACGTGCGTGGTGGTTGCCGGGGCTTCAACGGGCCGTTCCCTCTGCCCCTCTGGATGAGGTATTCAGTTGTTTCCAACACCTTACGGGGTGGGCGCGGAAAGCGCTGCCAAGCATCCCGAGGTGTGAGCCAGGTCCTCTTCGCCCCCGCCGGCTTTGATTGATGTGGGTCGATGGATTCACAGGATTCTTTGAGGTTGGTTCCAGGGGTTCAGCCCTAGTCTCCATTGAAAGTCATGGATTTGTTGCTTGTCGTTCACCCGGCAGCCACCTGATCAGCCTTGATGGAGGGGCCCCGCCATGCCTCGGCTCGTACTGTTCGCGATCGATCTCGTCGCGGTCTCCGTGCTCGTCTTCGGGCTCTACTTCCCGCGTCATCGCCGCCGCGATCTCGTCGTCGCGTACCTCGGTGTCAATGTCGGCGTGCTGGCCGTGGCCGGCTCGCTCAGCTCGAGCACCGTCGGGGCCGGCCTCGGCCTCGGGCTCTTCGGCGTGCTCTCGATCATCCGGCTCCGCTCGACCGAGCTGGACCAGCACGAGGTGGCCTACTACTTCTCGGCGCTCGCGCTGGGGATCATCGGCCCGCTCGGCGGCGGCGAGGTGTGGCTCCCGCCCACGTTGATGGCGCTGATCCTCGTGGTCATGTTCCTCGGCGACCATCCGCGGCTGTTCCGCAGCTACCGGCGCCAGATCCTGGTGCTCGACTCGGCGATCACCGACGAGGTCGCCCTGCTCGCCAAGCTGGAGCAGGTGCTCGGCGCCCGGGTGCACGCCCTGTCGGTCGAGCGCGTCGACCTGGTCAGCGAGACCACGGTGGTCGAGGTCCGGTACTCCCATCGGGCCCGCTCGGCGGCCGGGGCGCTCGCCGCCGCGACGGCCGGGGCCCGCCCGTGACCGCCGCACCCGCCGCGCCCCCGCGGCTCGAAGGGCTGGACGGGCTCGGGCCGATCGGGCTGGATGAGCTCACCGCGCAGGCCGAGCTCCAGGTCAGGCGGGACCGCAAGTATGTGCTTCCGCTGACCGAGCTGGCCGCGCTGCTGCCCGCGCTCGGCCGGGACACCCGGATCCTCGATATCGACGGTGTCCGGCTCTTCCGCTACGCCTCGGTCTACTTCGACACCGACGACCTGGTCTGCTTCCGGCTCACCGCGCTGCGGCGACGCCGTCGCTTCAAGATCCGGACGCGGACCTACCTCGACTCCGGGTTGTGCCTGCTCGAGGTCAAAACCGAGGGCTTACGCGGCAGCACGGTCAAGACCCGGCTGGCGTACGAGCGGCGGCACCACGCCGACGTCGCACCCGGCCGCTGGTTCGTCGACGCCGTGCTGGCGGACCTGGACGTCGGCGGGCTGATCTTCGCGCCGGTGCTCACCACCGGATACCTGCGCAGCACCTTGTTCCTCCCGGCTTCGCAGAGCCGGGTGACCATCGACATCGACCTGTCCTGGGCCGATCTGGACCGGACCGGCGCCGGCGACCTCAGCCTGCCGGGGATGGCCGTGGTCGAGACCAAGACGCGTGCGGCGGCCTCCGAGGTCGATCGCCTGCTGTGGGCCCGGGGCCACCGCCCGACGTCCATCTCCAAGTACGCGACCGGCCTGGCCGCCCTGCGCCCCGACCTGCCGTCCGTCCCCTGGCGCCGGCTGTTACGCCGGCACTTCCACCCCGCTGTTCCGGCCGGCCCCACGCCGGCCGCCGACCGACAGGACCGAGAGATGCATCGTTCCCCCGTCCTGACCGCCGCCGCCCTCGCCGGCGCCCTGGCCATCGGACCAGGCGCCGCCGCCCGGGCCGCCGATCCGGTCCTGCTCGCCGCGGGCCCCGCCGCGGCGCAGGCGCTGGCCGCCAACGCCGCCGACCATGACGATCCGGCCGACCACGTCTGGAGCGAGTCGGCCGTCGCCGCGGTGACCCTGACCGGCTCCGGTGCCACCTCCACCAGCAGCGGCGTCTCGATCAGCGGCAGCACCGTCACGGTCACCGCCGCCGGCACCTACCGCTTCACCGGTTCGCTGACCAATGGGCGGATCGTCGTCAACAGCGCCGGGACCGGCATCGTGCGGCTGATCCTCAACGGCGTGACCATCGCCAACTCAACCACCGCGCCGCTGTCCGTCGTGGCCGCCGACGAGGTCATGCTGGTGCTGGCCGACGGCACCACGAACCGGCTCACCGACCCGGCCACCTACACCACCGCGGTGAATCCCGCTGCCGCCCTGTCCAGCGCCGCGGATCTGACCATCACCGGCAACGGGTCGCTGGCCGTCACCGGCAGCGCCGCGGACGGCATCGCCAGCGACGACGGCCTGGTCATCGACTCGGGCACGATCACCGTGACCGCCAAGGACGACGGCGTCCGCGGTCAGGACTACGTGGTGCACACCGGCGGCACGCTGGGCGTCACGGCGAGCGGCGACGCGATCAAGTCCGACGAGACCGCCGACGCCACCGAGGGATACGTCTACCTGGCCGGCGGTGCCCGTACCCTCACCGCACCCGCCGGCGACGGCATCAGCGCGACCACCGACGTCATCGTCGCGGGCGGCAGCCTGACCGCGACGACCGGCGGGGGCAGCACGACCGCCCCGGGCACGGCCTCCACCAAGGCCGTCAAGGCCGATGTCAGCGTGGTGGTCAGCGACGGCCAGCTCAACCTGAACGCGTCCGACGACGGGATCAACTCCAACAACCTGATCATCGTCGACGGCGGCACCCTGACGGCGGCCAGCGGTGACGACGCGGTGCACGCCGACATCGCGCTGACCATCTCGGCCGGCACGGTGAACGTGACCAGGTCGTACGAGGGCCTGGAGGCCATGCAGACCACGCTCGCCGGCGGCACGATCACGGTGACCGCGACCGACGACGCCGTGAACGCGGCGGAGGAGGGCGTGAACGAGATGCAGGTCGCGCCCAACGCGTTCATCAGGGTCACCGGCGGGACCGTGACGGTCAACGGCGGCACGGACGGCCTCGACTCCAACGGCACGCTGGCCCTCTCCGGCGGCACGGTCATCGCCAACGGCTCGCCGACCCGCGGCGGCGGCGAGGGCGGCCTCGACTCCAACGGCGCGCTGACCATGACCGGCGGCTCGATCCTCGCCACCGGCCTGACCGCGTCGACCAGCACGCTGCCGACCAGCGGTCAGGCGTGGGTCGCCTACTCGTTCAGCGCCAACCAGCCGGCCGGCACGGTCGTGCACCTGGCCACCGCCTCGGGCACCCAGCTGGCCTCGTTCCAGAGCACCCGGGTGCTCAAGGGTGTGATCTTCGACCTGAGCTCGCTGACCCGGGGCACGTCGTACCGGATCTACACCGGCGGCTCGGTATCGGGCACGGCGGCGGGCGGCGGCCTCTATGTGGGCGGCACGCTCTCCGGCACCCTGGTCGCCTCGGCGACCGCAGGCAGCGGCCGCGCCTGACCTTCTCGATCTGCCGTGACCCCGTTTCCCGGTCCCCCGGGCGGGGTCACGGCCCGTTTTCGTGGTGTCTGCCATGAAATGTACATATGGTGACCGGCGTGAGCGCCGTCCTGGAGATACAGGGGCTGCGGAAGACCTATCGCAGCCGCAAGGGGATCCGCCGGGCCCTCGACGGCTTCGACATGGTCGTCGAGGCCGGTCAGGTGCACGGCTTCCTCGGGCCCAACGGCTCCGGCAAGACCACCACGCTGCGCACGCTGCTCGGCCTGATCAGGCCGAACGACGGCCGGATGACCCTGCTCGGCCGCGAGGTGCCGCGGGCCCTGCCCGAGGTCGCCGGACTGGTCGGCGCGATCGTGGAGAGCCCGCAGTTCTTCGGCAACTTCTCCGCGCGCGACACCCTCTCGTTGCTGGCCGACGCGGGCGGCCTCGACCGGGGGCGGGTCTTCGAGGTGCTCGAACTGGTCGGGTTGCGCGATCGTTCCGCCGACCGGGTCAAGACCTACTCGCTGGGCATGAAGCAGCGGCTCGCGGTCGCGTCCGCCCTGCTCAAGCACCCGAGGCTGCTGATACTGGACGAGCCGGCGAACGGGCTCGACCCGGGCGGCATCCGGGAGATGCGCACGCTGATGCGCAACCTGGCCGGGTCGGGCATGACCGTGGTGCTGTCCAGCCACATCCTCGGCGAGATCCAGCTCATCTGCGACTCCGTCACGATCATCTCCGCCGGGCGCCGGGTGGCCGCCGGCAGCGTCGCCGACGTGCTGTCCCAGCACGCGACCTCATCGGTGCGGGTCCGCCTCGAATCCGTCGCCGACCTGACCAGCGCGGCGGGCGCGCTGCGCGACGTCGGCGCCCAGGTCTACGTCGAGCCGGACCACCTCCTGGTCGGCGGCATCGCCCAGCCCAGCGCGATCACCCGGGCGCTGGCCGCCCGCGGCGTCTACGTCAGCGAGTTGTCGCCGGTCGCGGTCGATCTGGAGAGCGTCTTCCTGGAGCTCACCGGCACCGCGCCGGTCGAGGGTGAGCACCGCCAGGTGGACGCCCCGGCCACTCCGGCCGGCGGCGGGTGGGGGCGGTGAGCCTCTACACGGCGGAGACGCGAAGGCTGATCAAGCGCCGCTTCACCAGGTTCCTCGCGCTCGGCACGCTGCTCGTGCTGGCCGCCGTCGTGGCCGGCGTGTTCCTCAGCCACCACCGGCCGACACCCGAGCGGCTGGCCACGGCGCAGGCCCAGGCGGACCGCGAATACCAGTCCGCCGTGCAGCAGGCGACCAGGGATGCGGCGGAGTGCCGGGCGGCCCAGGGCACCCCGGCGGCGCAGAACTACCCGCCCTGTGACCAGATCAGCCCGCCGGCCCGGAGCGACTTCCCGCCGGAGTGGCATTTGGCGCCGGCGTTCGACTTCCGCGAGCAGTTCCGGTACCTGGTGATCACCCTCGCGGCGCTGCTGGCGGTGATGGCGTTCGTGATCGGCGCGAGCTTCGTGGGCGCCGAGTGGAGCAGCGGCGGCATGATGAACCTGCTGCTGTGGCGGCCGCGGCGGCTGGAGGTGCTGGGCACCAAGCTCGCCGCGCTGCTGGTAAACCTGGCGCTGTTCACCGTTGCCGTCTCGGCGGCCTGGACCGGGCTGTTCGCATTGACGGCCGGCACGCGCGGCACGCTGGCCCGGATGACCTCCGGAGCCTGGCAGTCCATCGTGCTCATGGAGCTGCGCGGGCTGGTGCTGGTGCTGGTGGCGGGCGCGCTCGGTTTCGGGCTGGCCTCGCTGGGCCGGCACACCGCGACGGCGCTGGGCGCGGCGATCGGCGTCGTCATCGTGCTCCAGGTCGGGCTCGGCATCGTGCTGTCGATGGCCGGGGCGCCGTTCGTCGAGGCGTACCTGGCGCCGACCTGGATCCAGGCCTGGCTGGACAAGTCGACGGTGGTCACCCACTGGGACTCGTGCTACTACTCCAGCGTCCAGGGCTGCGCGGCGGAGACGCTCACCATCACCTGGCCGGTGGCCGGTGCTGCGTTCGCGGCGGTGGTCGTCCTCGTTGTGGGGGCGGCAATGTGGACCATGCGTAGTCGAGACATCACTTAAGGTAGTTTCGCTGCATCAGGCACAGACGTACGGCGGGGATCGCCGGCTGCCACTATGCTGACGATCTCCCCTTCGTACATCTGTGCGTGCTCTCCCACCGCCCAGGAGCGCCATGCAGCCCGCCGCCTCTGAAAACCAGCAGCACGTGCCCGCGCCTCGCGAGGAGACGCCGGCCGAGCCGACCGCCGACGCGCCCGCGCTCACCGAGCGAGAGCTGCGGATCCTCGCGTTCGAGAGCAAGTGGTGGAAGCACGCCGGCGCCAAGGAGCAGGCGATCCGCGACGCCTTCGGCCTCTCCTCGACCCGCTACTACCAGCTCCTCAACGGCCTGCTGGACAACCCGGCCGCGTTGGTGCACGACCCGGTCCTGATCGGCCGGCTGCGCCGGCTGCGCTCGACCCGGGCCCGCACCCGCCGGCGCTGACCGAGCCGTCAGCCGGGGGCGTGCGTGGAGGCGTAGGCCTCCAGCCAGGCGACCTGCACCGGGTCGAGCGAGGCCCGCACCCGCTTGCGGGCGGTCGCCACGTGATCGGCGGTGACCGTGGAGGCGTCCAGCGACTCCCGCATCGCCGACAGCGCCGCCTCACGGATCAGTGCGGCGCAGTCCGCGGCCGAGAAGCCCTCCAGCGCGGCGCCCAACTCGTCCAGGTCGACCGCGCCGTCCAGCGGCACGGACTTCGCCGAGGCCCGCAGGATCGCCGAACGCGCCTCGGCGTCCGGCGGCGGCACGAAGACCAGCCGTTCCAGCCGGCCGGGACGCAGCAGCGCCGGGTCGATCAGGTCGGGCCGGTTCGTCGCGCCGATCACGACCACGTTGCGCAGCGATTCCACCCCGTCCAGCTCGGTGAGCAGCGCGGCGACCACCCGGTCGGTCGTGCCGCCGTCGGTGGACTGGCCGCGGGTCGGCGCCAGCGCGTCCACCTCGTCCAGGAAGACCAGGGTCGGCGCGGCCTCCCGGGCCCGCCGGAAGAGCTCGCGGACCGCCCGCTCGCTCTCGCCCACCCACTTGTTGAGCAGCTCGGCGCCCTTGACCGACAGCACGTTGGCCTTGCCGGTGCCGGCGATCGCCTTGACCAGATAGGTCTTGCCGCAGCCGGGCGGGCCGTAGAGCAGCACGCCGCGCGGCGGCTGCACCCCGAGCCGGGCGAACGTGTCCGGGTAGGTCAGCGGCCACAGCACCGACTCGGTCAGCACCTGCTTCACCTCGGCCATGTCGCCGACGTCGTCCAGCGTCACCTGGGCGACCTCGAGGGTCGACTCGGCCATCGAGGTCGGCCGGATCACGTCCAGGGCGGCCTCGAAGTCGGCCATGACCACGGTCGGCGACTCGGCCTCCTTCTGCCGCAGCGCCGCGCGTACCCCGGCCTCGCGGGCCAGCGCGCCCAGGTCGGCGGCGACGAAACCGGGGGTGCGCCCGGCGACATCGTCGAGCCGAACGTCCTCGGCCAGCGGCATCCCCCGGGTCAGCACCCGCAGCTGCTCGCGCCGCATCGCCGCGTCCGGCAACGGCACGGCCAGCTGCACGGCGAGCAGATCCGGCGCGCGCAGCCCGGGATCCACCGCCTCGGGCCGGCTCGTCGTGCACACCACGGCACCGCCGGCCCGCAGCAGCTCACCGAGCACCTGCCGGAACACCGTCGCCAGCGGGCCGGGCTCGGCACGCGGCGCGAGCGCCTCGACGTCGGCGATCAGCAGCACGGCCGGACCGCCCGCCCGCAGGTCGCGGGCCAGCCCGCGCAGCCGGGTCGCGGCGGAGTCGTTGGTCAGCGCCGCCAGCTCCGGGCCCCACACCGCCAGCACGGTCGCGCCGACGTTCGCCGCGACCGCCCGCACCAGCGCCGACTTGCCCGAGCCGGCCGGGCCGGTGACCAGGACGCCGAGCGAGACCGTGGTGCCCAGCCGGCCCAGCACCTCGCCGTGGTGGAAGCCGAGGTCGAGCAGCTCGGTCAGCTCGTGCGCCTGGGCCTTGAGCCCGGGCAGGTCGTCCAGGCTGGGCGGGGGCGTCTCCGGATCGGTGGAGGCCGGCTGCCGGGCCGCTGCGGCCGTGGGCGCCGGCTGGTCCCGTACCGTCGAAAACTGCCCGTCCTGCCAGCCCACCACCGTGTCCATGGTGACCAGCACGGCATCGGCGTCCTCGACCGCGACCACCGTGAGCAGCGTGCTGGTCCAGGCGTAGCCGACCCGGTTGGCCAGGCTGCGCCGGGCGGCCTCGACCAGCGACCTGTTCCCGGCGTCCAGCAGCACGTCCTGCGGCAGCAGCGAGACGTTGTCGCCCGCGGTGACCACCTTGCCGAGCAGCGCCAGCCGCAGCATCTCCGGCGACACCACGGCCACGATCTCGGGTGGACCCGCGAGGGTGACCCGCCGGGCCTCGACGACCGGGATGGGCGTCACGGTCACCTGGCCGCCGTCGCGCAGCCCCAGGTTGCCGATGATCAGGTCGTCGGCGTAGAGCAGGGCCCGGCTCGCCGTCGGCTCGGCCCGCGCGGCGAGACCCGCGGTGGTCCGCCGGCCGGCCAGGCGCAGCGGATCGCCCGGATTGATGGCGAGTGCCGCCATCACCTCGGGGTGCAGGCGGACGATGCCGCGGCGCGCGTCGAGTGCCGCTGTCCGCTGGGTCACGGTCAGCGTGAGGTCGTCTGGCACCGGGGAGGCCTCCGTTTGGGCGAGGGGACTAGGTTGACACGCTAGCCGCCGTTCGCCGCCCGGGGAGGCACCACCGCAATGAGGCTTCGTCACGCCACTTTGGCCATCGCCACGCTGACCCTGCTTGGCGTCGCCGCCTGCGGTGACACCAATGACCCGGCACCGGCCGCGCCGGCGCCGAGCGTTTCGGCCGTCCCCTCCACCGGCGGCGAGCCGGGCGGCCCGGGTGCGTCGGCCGGCCCGGCCTCCTCGGCCGACCCGGGCACGCCGCCCACCGAGGGCACATCGACCGCAAAACCGCCTAAGAAGGGCAGCGAGGCGGTCCAGGGTCCGGCCGGCAAGACCGCTACCACACCCTGACGAACGGTTCACAGCTCTCGCTCAGCGGCGCGCCGCTAGCGTGGGCGCATGCCAGCCCTCACGACCCGGCTTCGCCGCGCCCTGCCCCGAGTGACCCGGCGGCGGGTGGTGGCCGGTTCGGTGGTCGTCGTTCTGCTCGCCGCGCTGGTCGGGTGGGCCGCCATGCCCGAGCGCCACTCCTGGACCGCGGTGGACCAGCGGCTGACCGTGCTCTCCGGCCCCTCGGGCACCGAGCCGGTCGACCTGGACACCCGGCTCTACCTGCCGTCCGGCGATGACAAGGTGCCGGCGGTGCTGCTGGGGCACGGCTTCGGCGGCACCAAGAACTCGGTGAGCGACGACGCCGAGTCGCTGGCCGACCGCGGATATGCCGTCCTCACCTGGACCGCCCGCGGCTTCGGCACCAGCGGCGGCGAGATCCACCTGGACAGCCCCGACTACGAGGTCAAGGACGCGCAGCGGCTGCTCGACTGGCTCGCCGACCAGCCCCGGGTGCGGACGGACGCCACCGGTGACCCCCGGGTCGGCGTGGTCGGCGGCTCGTACGGCGGCGCCCTCGCGCTGCTGCTCGCCGCCCAGGACCCCCGGGTGGACGCGATCGTCCCGCTGATCACCTGGAACGACCTGGGCAAGGCCTTCTTCCCGCAGTCAGCGACGGGGGTCGGCGCCGCGGGCGTGTTCAAGAAGAGCTGGGCGGGCCTGTTCTTCGGCAGCGGTTCGTCCTCCACCGACGCGTTCACCGGCGACGGTCCCGCTCCGGCTGCCGCTCCCGTGCCGCCCACGACCCTGAACCCGGCCTGCGGGCGCTTCGCCGCCGACGTCTGCGCCGCGTACCTGAAGATGGCGACCACCGGCACCCCGGACGCCGCGACCACCGCGCTGCTGCAACGTTCGAGCCCGGCGCCGGTGCTCGGCAAGATCAAGGCGCCGACGCTGCTCGTCCAGGGCGCGGTCGACACGCTGTTCCCGCTGTCGGAGGCGGACGCCAACGCCCGCGGCATCGCGGCGGCGGGCACGCCGGTCCGGGTCGCCTGGTTCACCGGCGGCCACGACGGCGGCTCGGGCCCGCAAACGGACCAGGACCGGACCAAGTTCCTCACCGCGCAGTGGCTCGATCACTACGTGAAGAAGGACGGCGCCGCGCCCGCGAACAGCTTCACCTACTCGCGGGTGGCCGGCTTCAGCGCGCTGGACCGGGGGCTGGTCACCAACGGTTACTCCGATCCGACGTACCCCGGCCTGACCGGGACCGGTCGCACGGAGGTCGCGGTCAGCGGGGAGGCCCAGCAGATCGCCAACCCGCCGAACGGCAACCCGGGCGCGCTCTCCTCGCTGCCCGGGGTGGGCGGACAGCTCAGCTCGCTGCTCGGCAGCGTCGCCGGTGACCTCGCCGGCCAGCACGCCGAGTTCGACTCGGCGCCGGTCGCCGACGCGATCGAGGTGGTCGGCGCGCCGACCCTGCGGCTGCGGGCCGCGTCCCCGACCGGCTCGGCGACGCTGTTCGTCAAGCTCTTCGACGTCGACCCGAACGGCACCGCCACGCTCAGCGGCGGCCTGATCGCCCCGGTCCGGCTCACCGGGCTGCCGGCCGACATCGGCGCGGCCCAGCCGGTCAGCGTGACGCTGCCCGCGATCGTCCGCCGGATCGACGCCGGCCACACCATCCGGATCACCGTGGCGACCTCCGACCAGGCGTTCCTCACGCCGCCGGACCCGGCGACCTACACCGTGGCGGTCGAGCCGGCGGTCAGCCTGCCGACGGTGGTGGGCACGCCGATCGCGAACCCCCAGGTGATCTGGCGGTACGTGCTGCTGGGCGTGGTCGCGACCATCCTGGTCGGGCTCGCGGTGGTCCTGATCGTGCGCCGCCGCCGGCTGCGCCGCCACGAGGCCCCCACGGTCGACGAGTACGCCGAGACGCCGCTGGTCGTCCGCGGCCTGCGCAAGGCGTACGCGGACGGCTTCGTGGCGGTCGAGCGGGTCGACTTCACCGTCGAGCGCGGCCAGGTCGTCGGCCTGCTCGGCCCCAACGGCGCGGGCAAGACCACCACGCTGCGGGTGCTGATGGGCCTGACCATGCCGACCGAGGGCGACGCCCTGGTGTTCGGGCACCGGCTGGAGCCCGGTTCGCCGGTGCTGTCGCGGGTCGGCGCGCTGGTCGAGGGCCCGGGCTTCCTGCCGCACCTGAGCGGGTTGGAAAACCTGAAGGCGTACTGGCAGGCGACGGGCCGGCCGACGGCGGACGCCCGCTTCGACGAGGCGCTGGAGATCGCCGGCCTCGGCGACTCGGTGCACCGCCGGACCAAGAACTACAGCCACGGCATGCGGCAGCGGCTGGCCATCGCCCAGGCGATGCTCGGCCTGCCCGAGCTGCTGGTGCTGGACGAGCCGACGGACGGCCTGGACCCGCCGCAGATCGCCGAGATGCGCCGGGTCCTGAAGCGCTACGCCACCGACGGGCGCGCGGTGCTGGTCTCCAGCCACCTGCTGGCCGAGGTGGAGCAGACCTGCACGCACGCGGTGGTGGTGAACAAGGGCCGGATCGTCGCGGCGGGCCCGGTCGACGACATCGTCGGGGAGTCCCCGTCGGTGCAGATCGAGGTCTCCGACGTGGCCGCCGCCGAGCTGGTGCTGGCCGGGATGAACGTCCGGGCGGTCACCCCGGACGGCAACTCGGGGCTGATCGTCGACATGAACGGCACGCCGCGCACCGAGGTGGTCGCCTCGCTGGTGCGCGCCGGCGTCGGGGTGGACCGGGTGGTGCCCCGGCGGCGCCTGGAGGACGCGTTCCTGGCCCTGGTGGGCGACAACTCGCGAGGAAGTGGAGACCGATGAGCGCGGCTGCGACGGGCTACCGGGCGACGGCGACCATGCCGTTGCTGGCCGAGGTGCGCCGGCAGGCCTCACGCCGCCGGACCCAACTGGCGCTGGGCTTCATGGCCCTGCTGCCGTTGATCATTCTGTTGGCCTTCGAGTTCGGCGGGGACGGCGACGACGACAACGGCGGCGGGGCGTTCGGCAGCCTGGTCGACCTGGCCACCTCGGGCGGGCTGAACTTCGCCCTGTTCAGCATCCTGGTGTCGTCGAGCTTCCTGCTCATCGTGGTGGTCGCGCTGTTCTGCGGCGACACGGTGGCGAGCGAGGCGAGCTGGGGCAGCCTGCGATATCTGCTGGCGGTGCCGGTCCCGCGGGCCCGGCTGCTGGGCGTGAAGCTGACCGTGGCGCTGGGCTACTCACTGCTGGCCCTGCTCACCCTGGCCGGCACGGCCCTGCTGCTCGGCACCCTGCGGTACGGCTGGCACCCGCTCGGCAGCACGGTGGCGGCGGAGATCCCGGCGGGCGAGGGAGTGCTGCGCCTGCTGGGCATCATCGGCTATCTGTCGGTGATCCTGCTGGTGGTGGCCGGCCTGGCGTTCCTGCTGTCGGTCCTGACGGACGCGGCCCTGGGCGCGGTGGGCGGCGCGGTGCTGCTCTGGATCCTGTCCGGCATCCTGGACCAGATCACGGCGCTGGGCTCGATCCGCGACTTCCTGCCGACCCACTACAGCGACGCCTGGCTGGGCCTGCTGTCCACCCCGATGCAGACCGACGACATGGTGAAGGGAGCCATCTCGGCGATCTGCTACGCGACGATCTTCTGGGGGCTGGCGTTCTACCGCTTCACCCGCAAGGACATCACTTCCTAGGCGACTGTTCAGCCTCGAGACTGGGCCCGTCCTCCTCAAAAATGCCCTCATCCTCCTAAGATGCTCCTAACCGAGGAGGACGGGATGGATGTTGAGGAGCTGGAGAGCCAGCTAGTGCTGCTGCGGTCGTATGGCGCCGAGGACGGCAGGATCGAGGCCAAGCGGGCCGAACGTAAGCTGCCCGAGAGCGTCGTCGACACCATGTCCGCCTTCGCCAATACTACTGGAGGCTTGATTCTCCTCGGCGTGGACGAGAACGCCGGCTTCGCTGTGACAGGTGTAGCGGACCCTGCGAAAGTGCTGGCCGATCTATGTTCCGTCGCGCGAGACAGACTCATACCTCCCTTGCAGCCCTCGGCCGGACTAAGCGTCATTGAAGGCAAGACCGTCGTTTGGGCTCAGATCAACGAGCTGCCACGAGCAGAAAAGCCTAGTTATGTGGCCAGCAGAGGACTTCACCGCGGCAGTTACCTACGCCTTGGCGACGGCGACCGGCGACTGACCAGCGAGGAGGTTCAGCAGCTGATCGCCGATCGAGGGCAGCCGCGATTCGATGTCGAAATCGT